>JAGBHD010000062.1 GCA_018110785.1 Oscillospiraceae bacterium | reverse complement strand
GGATGAATTTGGGAGTTGCCTTAAAAAAGTGAAAATTCGACTGATTTCGGTCTAAATCATAAAAAAATCCGAAATTTTTGCAAAAAATTAATGGGTCCTACTTGACCACAAGCAGAGGGCTTTATCCTCGGTATGGCAGCCAAAATGTTCGTCATCTCAGGCCCCGTCATCGTCTACGGCACAGTCGCGAGTGTGGTGTATGGGATTATTTATTGGATAACTACCATAATGTAAAAAACAGGCGGTCAATGACCGCCTGTTCAATTTTTATTTTCTTTCTATTTCGGGAATTTCAAATTCTACAATAAAATGCTTTCGACTGCCTTTTGCTGATTCGATTTCAATTTCAAGCAAATATCGGTTGTTATCCAATTTCTTAATGGTATCACCTATCCACCAGGGTTTATCTATACTGTTTATATCAATATCAGGTGTTTTTATTTTGTAGTTGTATAGGCGAATTGCTTTAATATCCCGTTCATATATAGCGTTTTTACTGTCTAATTGAATTTCCAAACAATTAATTTTTGGTTTCTTTTCTTTATAATCAGGAACTAATTGTAATTCGGAAACGGATAGTATTACAGCGTCGTGTAGTCCATATTTCCAATACCAATCCGGAAACTGTGCATAATATTCCTCAAGCTTTTTCGCAGCAGCTTCTATTCCTTTTTTGCTCATAAAAACACCTCGCTTTATTTTATTATACCACACCGCCGATTTAAAGTAAATATTTTTCAAAAACTAGTGGGTCCTACTTGACCACAAGCAGAGGGCTGGATCCTCGGCCTCGGCGCAAAGATCTTCCAAATCGCAGGGCCGGTTATTGCCTACGGCACGTTGGCAAGTGTGATGTAGGGGTGATTTATTGGATCACGACCTTGTTCTGATTTATTATTTCTTCTTTATTCAGTATTCTTTATTCTTTCAAAGAATAAAGAAAAAATAAGAAAGCATAAAGAATAAAAACGGAAGGCTTGACCGATTGAACTTATTGTTTTGTTATTGAAATGTAATAAAGTGTTTCGTCAAAGGAATCCCAAATTCCTATCTCATAAACTTCCCATTTATCCATATTGCTTTGATCAAAATCAAAGCCTTCTCCATTCGGCAAGACACCGCTTATAGTAAAATACCCGTTTGTGTCTTCAAAATCAAATTGATCGTATACACCATTTGATGATAATACATTATTAACAGCATCATTTAGCGGTAATGCTGACCATCTGTTGGATTTTTTGATTTTTGATTCAACGACATCTCCGGCACCTTCAAGCGAAATAAACTGAATACTTACACTATTTCCGTTCGGGTCTGTTTCTGAATATATTGTTTCTATAAAATTGTCAGTTAAATCTTCGAGATCAATGGATAAACATTCTTCTATCATTTCTATTTGCGAATCAAATTCCATTCCTGTCATCTCCAGAAGATCTCCTCCTACTAATCTATTGCAGCCGCATAAAGCGTAGATTAGCATTATAGCCATAATTGATAATATTGTTTTTCTCATAACCGCACCTCATTTTATTTTATTGTACCACACCGCCAATTTAATGTAAATATTTATTGCAATTTACTGTGTCCTATATTGACAGCAGCAGAGGGCTTTATCCTCGGTATGGCAGCCAAAATGTTCATCATCTCAGGCCCCGTAATAGTCTTCGGCACAGTAGCCAGCGTGATTTATGGGGTTGTGTATTGGATATTGCAAGTGATATGATAAAAACGGCACCAATTCCTGGTGCCGTTTTTATCATATCAAACCCTTCAAAAAATCTCGATAGTTAATAAATTCCTTGTCGTTCGGACATACTGATAACACGTAGTTTACCTTTCCCAACAACTTCAATATATAATGTTCGTTAGTATCGTTTATATTAGCATCTGCCATATGGTTTTCCACACCGAATTTTCTGCAGTAGTACAGTGCTTGACGAATATCTTTTTTGTATTGCCGAGGAATGTTAAGCTTCTCGTTTACTACAATTCCTGTAACGATTTGCTTGTTTGATTTACGTGCAACGATAGTTTTTTTCTTGTTTAAAAACAACCTCATTTTCTTTAGTTCGGATTCTACACATTTTATAACTTCTTTGGGATCAAAACTACCGGAAAACGTCATATCATCACAATAACGGGTATATGCAATACTATGTTTTTTACACCAAGAGCCGATGGTGTTATCAAAATCACACATTATGATATTGGAGATTGCGGGCGATGTCGGTGCCCCTTGAGGAAGAGTGTCATTATAATAGCAAAGTACCGAAAGCAAAATCCGTATATTTTCCGAATATTTTTCTTTGGGAAACGCTTTTTCTTTTACGGTGGAATAGAGTATATTGTTAAAAAAATCGTGTATATCAAGTTTTAGAACAATATCTTTGTTGATGTGCGGCGCGGCATTTCTGAGAGTACTTCCGCCATATCGGTACGCTATAGCATAGGGCGAGATATTGATCTGTGACAGCAGTACCTCGGCAATTCTTTTTTGAATGCATTTAAGAGGAGCGTCCGGTATGGACAGAATACGGTATCCCCCCTGTTTTTTAGGCATCTTAATCGAGATGTAATGTCTGTGTAATGAGTAACTGATAGAATACAGAGTTTTAATATCATATCCTAGATCTTGTTCAATTGAGGAGATCTCTTTATATATAATCATCGGAGCACTCCCGCGTTTTATAAATTAAACCAGTTAAACAAAACTATGAGTATAGGAAATTGCGCAGATGTGTTTTTGTTGCATATGAAATATGCTGAAACACATCAAGCAATTTTCTTGAGTATGCGAATGCATAATAGTTTAGTTAGACGATAACGACTCGCTATCGATTCAACAACGTTGAATTAACGCTAATGCTTAACTGGTATTGTTAGTATAACAAATATTCTTTGGTTTGTAAAGGCAGATAAAGTAGAAGAATAATTATCTATAATACAAACACTAGGGCCTAACTTGACAGCAGCAAAAGAATTTGCTCTCGCCATAGTAGCCAGAATAACAAAAGCTCCCGTTTAACGGGAGCTTTTGTTATTCTGAAAGCATTTTATTTAAACTATCCATTGCTTTGTTTTCAGGCTCAGGGATATCTTTAAAAGGAAAATCTATCTGCATTTCATCATATTTTGTCTGACAAATTTTTCTGAAAGGAAGCAGTTCTATTTTATCAACAACGGTGTGCTTTTTGGCTATTTCTTTTAATTTTAAAATATTTTTCTCATTATCGTTTATGCCTGGAATAATAACCTGCCGCAAGGTAGTCGGGATGTTTTTTTCATTTAAATATGAAAGAAAATTCAAAACAGCACCCATTTCGCAGCCGACATTTTCCCGATAAAGAGCGTCTTCTGTATATTTCAAATCTAAAAGAACTCTGTCGGTATGCTCTAAAAGAGCCTTTACCGACTCGTTAAGTATATTTCCCGACGTATCAAGACAGGTCCCTATTCTCTCTTTTTTGCAAAGAGAAAATACCTCTCGCGCAAAATCGGCTTGTAAAAGCGGCTCGCCGCCCGAAAGGGTTATTCCGCCTTTTTCCCCGAAATATTCCTTATATCGCAAGGCTTTTTTAACTATCTCTTCAGCAGAATATTCCTTGCCCTCTGCTAATCTCCATGTGTCGGGGTTATGACAGCATTTGCATCTGAGATTACAGCCCTGCATAAAAACCACAAACCGCACCCCAGGTCCATCAACAGTTCCAAGGCTTTGAATTGAATGAACTCTGCCTACTAAAGCACCCACGCTCATATTGCTGTATGGAAGGTTCGACTGATAACCTCGCGCTGTTGCTCGCGGGAGAGCTTATGGAAGTTTACAGCGTAACCCGAAACTCTGATTGTAAGGTTTGGGAATGCTTCAGGATCCTCATATGCCTTTATAAGGGTTTCGCGATTTAATACATTTATATTTATGTGATGGGCTTTTTTAGCAAAATAACCATCGAGAATCGAAACCAAATTAGTAATTCTCTCGTCCTCTGTTTTGCCCAAAGCTTCGGGGGTAATCGAGAATGTATTTGAGATACCGTCGCGGCAATCATCATAACTTAACTTCGCAACAGAATTAAGCGATGCCAAAGCGCCGTTTTCCTCGCGATTGTGCATAGGATTAGCTCCGGGAGCAAAAGGCTCTGCATCCTTTCTTCCGTCGGGAGTTGCTCCGGTATGTTTGCCATACATAACATTAGAGGTTATGGTAAGAACGGAAAGGGTATGTATAGCATTTCTGTAAGCAGGGGTTTTGCGAAGCTCGGTTATAAAAAGATGAGTCATATCCTTAGCTATTAAATCAACCCTGTCATCATCATTACCGTATTTCGGAAATTCTCCTGTTGTATCAAAGCCTATAATAAAGCCGTTTCCATCCTTTATGGGGCGAACATTGGCAAATTTTATTGCGCTAAGCGAATCTGCAACTACAGAAAGTCCCGCTATTCCGAAAGCCATAAGCCGCTGAACATTTGTATCATGAAGCGCCATCTGAATTTTCTCATATGCATATTTATCATGCATATAATGAATGATATTCATAGTATTTACATAGAGATGGGACATCCAAGCTATGTAAATCTTATATCGCTCCATAACCTCGTCAAAATCCAACTTTTCGCCATTCATAACCGGCATCTGCGGACCGATATGTATTCCGCTCATAGTATCATAGCCGCCGTTTATTGCAATAAGCAAAAGCTTAGCAAGGTTGCATCTTGCGCCGAAAAATTGCATCTGCTTGCCGATTTCCATAGCCGAAACGCAACATGCAATAGCATAATCATCGCCATGAAGCGGACGCATAATATCATCGTTTTCATATTGAATAGAATCGGTATCCTTAGAAACCTGAGCGCAAAATCTTTTAAAATTCTCAGGCAACTCAGTTGACCAAAGAATTGTAAGATTAGGCTCGGGAGAAGAGCCGAGCGTATAAAGGGTATTAAGTATTCTGAAACTGCTCTTTGTAACAAGAGTTCTTCCATCCTTACCCATACCGCCTACAGCCTCTGTTATCCACATCGGGTCTCCGCCGAAAAGCTCGTTATATTCGGGGGTGCGCAAATGTCTTGCGATACGGAGCTTCATAACAAAATCGTCGATAAGCTCTTGTGCGCCCTCTTCTGTAAGTATGCCGTTTTCAATATCGCGCTCGATGTAAATATCAAAAAACGTACTAACTCTTCCAAGCGACATAGCCGCTCCGTTTTGCTCCTTAATCGCAGCAAGATATGCAAAATAGGTCCATTGAATAGCCTCTTTTGCATTAGCCGCAGGCCGACTTATATCAAAGCCATACATTGCCGCCATATCCTTAAGATAACCTAAAAATGTTATCTGTCTGAAAAGCTCTTCGCTTAAGCGGATCTGCTCAGTTGTAAAATCGCCCTCTGTTAAATGGGCTTTATCCGCTTTTTTCTCTTCTATAAGCCTATCAACACCATAAAGGGCAACTCTTCTGTAGTCGCCTATTATTCGTCCTCTGCCGTAAGCATCAGGCAAACCTGTTATAACATGGCATCTTCTCGCAAGACGCATCTCTTCCGTATAAGCGCGGAAAACACCGTCGTTATGCGTTGTTCTGTATAAAAACTCTTTCTCTATGTTATCCCCAAGCTTGTATCCATAAGCCTCGCAAGCCTGCCGCGCCATTCTTATTCCGCCAAACGGGTTAACCCCTCTTTTTAAGGGACTATCCGTTTGCATACCAACAATAATTTCGTTTTCTTTATCTATGTAACCCGGAGCATAGCTGGTAAGAGAAGAAACCGTATTGGTATCAATATCCAAAACTCCGCCTTTTTTGCGCTCTTCTTTGAAAAGGCTGTTTAATTTATCCATAAGAGAACGGGTTCTCTCCGTAGCCCCTGAAAGAAATTCAGCATCTCCAATATACTCTTTATAGTTCGACTGAATAAAATCACGAACATTGATCTCGTCTTGCCAAAGATTCTCTTTAAATCCTAACCAATTATTGTGTTTCATATTTTCTCTCCTTCCTGCCCATTTATATAACAAAAGGGCAAATCAGTTAAAACATAACTGAATCGCCCAGACGGTCGGCATCTTAATATATCTACACTCCCCTGCGGTATTCCGCATAATCCGTCAGTCGTGTAAATTGTAATTTAATTATATATCAACATCTTAATTTTGTCAATTCGAATTCACAAGAAAAATCCTCCATTTTTGTCGTTTTACCATAATAAAATTTAAACAAATAATAAAGGCTATTCAAGTTTTGTTATGTAAAAAAAATAAAAATTTTGTTTTCGTGTAATTTTTTTGTTTTAAAATCTTGTCAATAGACAAAAACTATGATAAAATGTATGCTGTTGTAAAAGTTTTGCAAACCAAATTTTTAAAAAAAGAAGGGTTATCTATGGCAAATGGCGAAAGAAAAGTGGGTACAGTTTCAAGAGGTATCCGTTGCCCCATTATTCGCGAGGGCGATGATTTAGCGAAAATCGTATCCGATAGCGTGCTCGAAGCTGCCGAAAGCGAGGGTTTTTCTTTAAGAGATCGCGATGTTATCTCTTTAACAGAGTCTATCGTTGCTCGTGCTCAGGGAAACTATGTATCTGTTGATAATATTGCAGAAGATGTTCGCGCAAAGCTCGGCGGAGAAACTATCGGTGTAATTTTCCCGATTCTTTCAAGAAACCGTTTTGCAATCTGCCTCAAAGGTATTGCAAAAGGAGCAAAAAAGATAGTTTTAATGCTAAGCTATCCGTCGGACGAGGTTGGAAACTGTCTTGTTTCCTTGGACAAGCTTGATGAAGCAGGCATAAACCCTTATTCCGATGTTCTTTCCTTAGAGCGCTATAGAGAGCTTTTTGGTGAAAATAAGCATGAGTTTACAGGCATTGATTATGTTGAATACTATGGAAATGTAATCAAAGAAGCAGGTGCCGAGGTTGAAATAATCTTTGCTAATCAGGCAAAAACTATCCTTGATTATACCGATTGTGTCCTTACCTGCGATATCCATACCCGCGCCCGTACAAAGAGAATTCTTAAAGCAGCAGGCGCTAAAATGGTTTGCAGTCTTGACGATATTATGACCTCTCCCATAAACGGAAGCGGTTGCAATGAAAAATATGGTCTTCTCGGCTCCAATAAAGCAACCGAAGATAAAATCAAGCTATTCCCCCGCGAATGCAAAAGCCTCGTTCTCGACATTCAAAAAATCATTGCAGATAAAACAGGCAAGCATGTTGAGGTTATGGTTTATGGCGATGGCGCCTTTAAGGATCCTCAGGGAAAAATCTGGGAACTTGCCGATCCGGTAGTTTCCCCCGCATTTACCGATGGTCTTATCGGAACTCCTAACGAGCTTAAGCTTAAATATCTCGCAGATAATGATTTTAAAAATCTTTCGGGTGAAGAGCTTAAAAAGGCTATATCCGAAAGCATCAAAGCTAAAAATGATAACTTAGTAGGAAATATGGCATCTCAGGGAACAACCCCCCGCCAGCTTACCGACCTTATCGGCTCTTTATGCGATTTAACAAGCGGCTCGGGTGATAAAGGAACCCCCGTTGTTTTAGTTCAGGGCTATTTCGATAACTATACCAACTAAATAATAAAATCTCGCCGCTCGGAAGCCTCCGAGCGGCGTTTTTTATTGTAAAGATATCTTGGAAAGATAATCTAAAACTATTTTCATCGTAGGAGAAACCCATTTATCCCTATGGTATAAAAGCTGCTTCCAAAGCTCAACCTCAAAGCCCTTAACCGAAATTCTCTTCAAAGCCCCCTCTCCTACCGCCTTTTCGGTTACATAATCGGGCAGAAACGAAATCCCCGTATTTTCCTTTAAAAGCCTGCATATTATATCCGCGCTTCCCATCTCTAAAACAGGCTTTATCTCTACTGATGCTTTAGCCAACTCCTCATCTAAAAGTCGGCGGTAGCTCATTCCCTTTTCGGTAAGTAAAAACGGCTCTTTTAATAAACCGTTTATATCAACCTCTTTACCTGCTAAGGGATTGTCCGAAGAGCATACAAAATGAACTCCTATTTTTTCCTCTTCTGAAATAATATAAGAGGTATCGTATATGTGCTTGTCAAGGGTGCAAACAATATCAACCTCATTGTGGTCAAGGAGTCTAAAAAGCTCATCTGTCCCCGCTGTTGTAATTTTTATTCCTATCTTAGGGTATCTCTTATTAAATTTCGAAAACTTCTCTAATACAAGCGGCGCGCATAAAGAATCCGCCATCGCAAGACGAATAACCCCCTCTGGCTCAGTATCTTTCTCTTCCGCGGTCATTTCTTCTGTCATTCGGCAGATTTTTTGCGCGTAAGCCAAAGCTTTTCTGCCTCCCTCTGTAAGGGTTATTGTATGCGAAACTCTGTCGAAAAGCTTTATCCCAAGTTCGTTTTCAAGCTGTTTTATTTGAAAAGATATGGTCGGCTGAGAATATCCAAGTTTGTCCGCCGCTCGGGAAAAGCTGCCTAACTCCGCAACATGTATAAAGGTGTTTAAAGCTCTTAAATCCATATAAACTCTCCATAAAAAATTTAAATATCAGTTATAAAAATCATCAATTTTACAAATGAACAATCGTATTATACAATAAAAGAAAAGGAAAATCAAATTAAAAATATAAAGGATTCTTTATGCAAATTATAACCTTTATTTACAATCTTTTTTGGGGCGACATTTTTAAAATTCCGCTCCCCGGCGGCGGCGAGGTTGGAATATCTCTTTTGGTTTTAATTCTTGTCCCCGCAGGAATTTATTCTACTATCCGAACAAAATTTTTGCCCTTTCGGCTTTTCCCTGAAATGCTCCGCATAACGGTTAAAAAAGATTCGAAAGAAAAATCGGCTCTTTCGGGAGTTCAGGGACTTATTGTTTCAACTGCAACGCGCGTTGGCATGGGAAATATGGTAGGCGTTGTTGCCGCTATATCTGCAGGTGGCGCAGGAGCCGTTTTCTGGATGTGGGTAATGGCGCTTATCGGAGCTTCAACAGCCTTTATAGAATCAACCCTCGCCCAGCTTTATAAAGAGCCCGACCCGCTCTACGGCGGATACCGCGGAGGCCCCGCTTATTATATACACGCTCTCTTTAATAAAGGAAAAGCGAAAAAGCGCTCTATAATAGCAATTCTCTTCGCCATATCCTCGCTTATATGTTGGTGTGGTGTAAGTCAGGTAATAAGCAATTCGGTCTCTTCCGCTTTAAACTTTACCTTTAATATTCCGCCTATTGTTTCAACGACAGTTTTAGTTGTCCTTGCCGCATTTATAGTTCTCAGAAAAAACACAACCGTTAAGGTTCTCGATTTAATTGTCCCTGTAATGGCTGTATTCTATTTTATAATAACAATCGTTGTTATTATAATGAATATTAATAAGCTTCCCGAAGTATTTTCCCGTATATTCAGCGAGGCCTTTGGACTTCGCCAAATGGTTGCGGGAGGATTCGGCGCCGCTCTTATGAACGGTGTTAAGCGCGGTCTTTTTTCTAATGAAGCAGGCTCAGGAAGCGCCCCTTGCGCAGCAGCAGCTTCCGATGTTTCCCATCCCGCTAAAGCGGGACTGTTTCAAGCCTTCGGCGTTATTATAGATACTATCGTTATCTGCACCTGTACCGCTATGATAATGCTTTTAGCGCCAAGCGAAATATTAACAGACCTTCAAGGCATGGAGCTTTTGCAGGCGGCGATGAATTATCATTTCGGCGCTGTAGGCAGTCTTTTTACAGCATTAACCCTCTTCTTATTCTGCTTCTCAACCTTTATAGGAGTTTTATATTATGCGCGGGGCAATGTGTCCTATCTTTTCGGAGATAACTGGACAAGCCAAACCCTTTATAAAATATTAGCGCTTATTATGCTCTTTATAGGCGGACTTGCCGCCTATTCCCTCGTTTGGGATATTGGAGATATCGGCATAGCTCTTATGACCGTATTTAATATGATAGCTCTATTCCCCTTATCCTCAAAGGCTATTGCCTCTCTTAAAGATTATACCGATATGCGAAAAAAAGAAAAATTATCTAAAAAATAAGTCTTTTTCATCTCTTGCGGCTCACCTCGCCGCACAAAGCAAAAGCCGCGGAAAAACTTTCCGCGGCTTTTGCTTTTATTTATTTTTCTTCTTTCTTATTCTTCTTGAAATAACAGGCTCCCGATTAACTAATAATTCATAAAGCTCCATTTTAAAAATATTCGCTATGTGGTCTATATAATCGCTTGATATATTCCTCTTTCCATGTTCCATTTCTGATACATATGCAGAACTTGTCCCTAAAAGCTCTGCCAAATATTCCTGCGACCAACCATTCTTAACTCTGAAATACACTATATTATTAGCTATTATTTCTCTTACTTTTATTTTAATCAATCCATTCTGAAATTAAAAATCTTATCGGGGCTAACCCTTAAAACATCGCAAATCTCAAAAACAACATCTAACGAAACAGCACATTCTGCGGTTTCAATTCGGCTCATATGAGTACGGCTGATATTTATTAGTTCTGCAAGGCGCATTTGAGAAATCCCTCTTTCCTTGCGATAATAAGCAATATTCAAGCCTAAGCATTTGTATTTATTATATTGTTTTGCATTCATTATCTTCACCCAATATCATTATACCTATTAGAATACATAAATTCAATAACTTGTGATAAATTATCAAACAATATATTTTGCATATCTTTTCTTTTAAAAGGAAACAATATAATGAATTTAATTTAAAGGAGCTTTCTATGGCGCACAGAGTAGGAAAACAAACTATTATGCTTGATAATGAGGTGTGTATTAAAGGATATGCCTCTGTAGTTTCCAAAAAAGAGGGCGAGGGTCCTTTAAAGGATTATTTTGATAAAATAAATCTCGATATGATGTTCGGACAAGATAGCTGGGAAAAGGCAGAAAGTATTTTGCAAAAAAACGCCGCCAATATCTGCATCGAAAAAGCGAGGCTTCGCGAAAATGATATCGACTGTATGTTCGCGGGCGACCTTTTAAACCAATGTATCGGCTCGGCTTACGGTTTAAGAGATTTTCCTATTTCTTTTTTAGGGCTTTACGGAGCCTGCTCAACTATGGCTGAGGGCTTGGGGCTTTCCTCTCTGCTTTGCGAATCAGGGGCGGCAAATATTGCCCTTTCTTTAACCTCATCTCATTTTTGCTCAAGCGAGCGCCAATTCAGATACCCTCTCGAATACGGTGGCCAGCGTCCTCCAACCTCCCAATGGACAGTAACAGGCTCGGGAGCGATAATCCTCTCAAATGATACAAAAACCTGTCTGCCTTTAAAAATCGAATCGGTAACCTTTGGCAAAATTATCGACCTCGGAATTACCGATATCAATAATATGGGAGCCGCTATGGCTCCTGCCGCCGCCGATACCTTAGAAGCCTACTTTTCAGATACAAATACCTCTCCCGAAAACTATGATTTAATTGTAACAGGCGATTTAGGAGCGATAGGAAGCAATTTATTAAATACTCTTATGGAAGAAAAGGGCATATCATTAAAAAACAAACACAAAGATTGCGGCCTTTTAATCTTCGACCGAAAGCGACAGGACACCCATTCAGGCGGCTCAGGTTGCGGTTGCAGCGCATCTGTTTTATGCTCATATATTTTAAAATCTATGGAAAATGGGATATATAATGATATCCTCTTTATAGCAACAGGAGCCCTTATGAGTACAGTTTCCAATCAGCAAAGCGAAACTATCCCAAGCATCGCCCACCTTGTTAGAATTTCCCGAAAGGAGGGAAAATAATGACCTATTTCGAGGGAATTCTCCCCGCATTTTTAATAGGCGGCTTTATCTGCGCCGCCGTTCAGCTTTTGATAGATAAAACCAAGCTTACCCCCGCCCGCATATTGGTAGGTCTTGTTGTTTTAGGTGTATTTTTAGGGGCAATCGGGGTTTATGAGCCGTTTTTGGAATTCGCGGGAGCGGGAGCCTCTGTTCCCCTTTCGGGATTCGGATATCTTCTTTCCAAAGGAGTTAAAACAGCGGTTGAGGAAAAAGGACTTCTCGGCGCTTTAACAGGCGGACTTACAGCTACCTCGGCAGGAATAGCCGCCGCTGTTTTCTTCGGTTTTCTTATAGCCTTAGTAAGTAAATCCAAAGAAAAAAAATAAGCTGCTCTTAAAAGAGCAGCTATCGCTTATTCCTCTTCAAAGGAATCAACTTCAAAGAAGCGGCGCTTATTTAAATATTCGCTTACAACACAAGCAACGGTTGCTGAAAGTAAAATTATCGATACAACCCATAAAATAACCTTACCTGCTTTTTTCATATGGCAGATTCCTCCTAGTAAAAATATTCGTAAAAAACAGAACGACGCCGAAAAATACAGCGTCGCTAAAAGTCCTGTTTTATTTTGCAGCCTTTGCTAAATGAGATTTTTTTCTTGCTGCAGCATTTTTAGAGATAATTCCCTTAGCTACGCATTTATCAACAGTTTTAACTGCTACTTTTACTGCTTCAGCTTTGTCTGCGGAATCAGAATCAATTGCAGCGTTTGCTTTTTTAATCATAGTATTCATATTAGATTTAAGCATTTTGTTCTGCATTGTTTTGGTTTCAGCAACTAAAACTCTCTTCTTAGCTGATTTAATATTAGGCATCAGAACACCTCCTTGCCGCTTTCCTATACTTCAAATTACACCTTATAATAACATTTATTTATTAAGAATGCAAGTGTTTTTTTAAAAAATATTAAAAGGAGTTTCAAATGAGAGGAAGAACTGACCTCGCAATAGAGCATTTTGAAAATATTACCGCCAAACCCAAAGATAAAGAGATAGAGGGCATCGAAAAAAATGAGTATGAAAAATTCGGTTGCAAATGTACCGATATAAATGTATTAACCGATTCTGCCGCCGAAACCTTAGGAAAGGATAAAGGGCGCTATATAACCGTTAATATCCCCAACTTTATCTCCGACCCCGAAAGCGAAACCGCTGCAGAAAACGCTCTGTCGGACATATTTGGATCTCTTCTCCCTTCTTTTGGTACAATCCTTATAGCAGGACTCGGGAATTCTGAAATAACCCCCGATGCCTTAGGTCCTATGGCGGTAGGAAAAATTTTCACAACCCGTCATATTCCAAAGGAAGTGGCAGAAGAAACAGGGCTTTTAGGACTAAGAAATGTATGCGCCCTGCCTGTCGGAGTTTTAGGGCAAACAGGAATAGAAAGTGAAGAAACCGTCCGCGTTGTTGCAAACTCGGTTTCTGCTGCGGCAGTTATCGTTATAGATGCCCTTGCCGCTTCAAGCATAACCCGACTTTTCAATACCGTTCAAATAACCGATACGGGCATATCTCCGGGAAGCAGAGTTCAAAATCGCCGCAAAAAAATCTCCAAAGACTCCTTAGGCGGCATTCCCGTTATAGCGGTAGGCATTCCCACCGTTACCGATGCCGATTCTATTATAAGGGATGGCGGCGGAAATAGCATATCCGAAAATATGGTTGTAACCCCGAAAGATGTTGATCGGCTGATTGCAAAAACCGCCAAGCTTATTTCTTCTTCATTAAACCGCGCCTTGTTTCCCAAAATTTCTAAGGAAGATCTCGATTATCTTGTCCTCTGATGGAATTATGGTCCCTCGGTAAGCATATATTTAACCGAGGTGTGAAAATGAAACATTTTATAAAAAATCATAAATATCGTTTTATCTCCTTCGCTTGTGGTTTTTGCCTATTTCTATCTGCTTTTTCGAGCATTATAACCTCTCTGCCTGAGGTTTCAGGCGGCATTTCTCTTTTCAGCGCAGGGCTTTTTGTTCCGGGAGGACTTCAAACAATTTTCAGTTCAGGCGGCGAAAATTTTTCCGAAAAAATTTCATACGAGGTTTTTCATAAAAGCGAAAGCTCATCTAAGCCTCAAGAAGAAACAGCCCAAATGGTGCTCGGTGTTCCAACAGAAACTCAAAAGGTCTCAGAAGAAAATAAAGGTGTTATAAATGAAGTTCAGTATCTTTTTTCTGCAGGCGGAAATATCCTTTCTCATGGCGGCGGATATATAAAAAATTCCACAACACATTCAAACGAAGATGTTTTAAATATAATCTCTCAAAAACCTAACATCTCTCTTAAATGCGACGGTACGATTGAGGTATTGATCCTCCATACCCACGCAACTGAGTGTTACAATCCTTACGACAGCGGCGTTTTCGATAAAACAATACCCTCAAGAAATTCCGATAACGAAAATAATATGGTGCGCGTAGGCGCGGTGCTTACAAGCGAGCTTCAGAAGCTCGGCATCGGCGTAGTCCATTGTACTACTCAGCATGATGTAACCTTCAACGGTGCCTATACAAGAGAGGCCGCCTCTGTCGCAGAATATACCGAAAAGTACCCCGATATTAAAATAATTATCGATCTGCATCGCGACGCTATAGAGCCCGATGCCAATACAAGAGTTAAGCCTACCGCTATAATAAACGGCAAAAAGGCGGCTCAGATTATGATTTTGTCGGGCTGTGATAACGGAAATATGAACTTTCCCGATTGGGCTGAAAATCTTCGTCTTAATGCTCTTTTGGAAAGTCATATCGAAACCTCTTATCCGGGACTTACCAAGCCCGTTTTCTTCAACTATTCAAAATATAATCAAAACCTTTCAACCGGAGCTACCCTTATTGAAATCGGCTCCCATGCCAATACTCTAAAGGAAGCAGAATATACCGCCTCCCTTATTGCAAAACCTATATATGAGGCTTTATGTGAATTAAAAGGATGATATATGAAATTCCGCTTGTTTTTTCTTTCCTTCTTCTGCGTTATAATGTGCGGCGTTTTTTTCTGCGCCGCATATTTTGTCTATCGTAACAGTCAAAGCGTTTTCTCAGAAAGCGAGCATCTTTCGGTAGTCTTAGAAGCAGATAACGGGTTTTCTCTCAGCTCTGATGGAAAAACTCATAAGATTTCTCTTCTTCCCGAGCTTTCTTCTGTTTATGAAAACGGCTTTATTTCCCCCGTCATTCGAATAGTTTCGAATGCTTATGACCTTATATTTCGCTTCCTTGGAGAATTTTTCAAAAATTTCTCTCAAAGCTCTTGACTTAAAGGAAGTTTTTGTGTATAATTCTCTGTGTCGTTGCGGAATTGTGTAACGGTAGCACGGCAGACTCTGACTCTGTTTGTCTGGGTTCGAATCCTAGTTCCGCAACCAAAACAAGAAAGCCACCCTCTGGGGTGGTTTTTTGTTTTGCTGTAAGGAAGCGTACCTCTGCGTTGCTCTATCCTCGTTATAAGCAAAAGCTATAAAAAATAAGTGCCTTAGGTCTTAAAAACCTTTCGCACTTATTCTAAAACTTTTTATGCATTCTCCCGAATAGATTTTATACTTGATTTTAAACGAAAAATATAGTAAAATTTTATATATATATTATTTTGGAGTTGGTATGCCGTGATAAAGGTTTCTCCTTCGCTTTTAGCAGCAGATTTTGGAAATTTAGAAAAGGAGCTTTCAGCCGTTAAAGAAAGCGGCGCAGAGTTTATCCATCTCGACGTTATGGACGGGCTTTTCGTTAATAATATTTCTTTCGGCATTCCCGTTATAAAAAGTCTGAGAGCAAAAAGCGACCTCTTTTTCGATACTCATTTAATGATAATTGACCCGCTTAGCTATATCAAGGCATTTTCCGATGCAGGAAGCGATATGATAACCTTTCATCTTGAATGCAACAGCGATATTGATGAAACCATAGCCGCTATAAAAAAAGAAAATAAAAAATGCGGCATATCAATAAAGCCTAAAACCGAAGCAGAAGCCCTGCTTCCCTATCTTGATAAAATAGATTCTGTTTTGGTAATGTCGGTAGAGCCGGGCTTTGGCGGACAAAGCTTTATGCCAGAGGTCCTTCCCAAAATCGAAAAGATACGCGCTTGGAAGCCCGATATTCTCCTTTCAGTTGACGGAGGAATTGATGATAAAACCGCCCCTTTAGCTAAAAAAGCAGGCGCCGATACATTAGTTGCAGGCTCCTACTTTTTCAAAGCTCAAGATAAATCAGAGGCAGTTAAAATCCTAAAGGCATAATTTTTCTATCGCTCGCCCCTTTTCCAAAAGGCGGCTGTGCTCCGATATGGAAGAAACCTTTTCTCTTCCATATCCATAGAAAAAGGAAAACTCTCCCAATAAAATAAAAAAGTCAACAGATAATCCTATCAAAGGATATATTATAAGATAATAATTATCCTTATATAAATATAAATCGCTGGATAAAATTTTATGTCCGTGGCGGCGAGAAATTTCCGCAGCGGCTCTCGATAGCGCTTTATCGTCTTCAAAGCGAAAAATAAGCGGTTTCCCTATTCCGCCTGTAATCTTATTTTGAGTCTTTGTAATCATAATTTCCATGCCGCCCTTGCGAGTTCCCTTAAAGTTTAAATTAAAATTACCCTCAGGTATAAAAACCGCGCTTTTGGTCATAAGAAAGCCTATAATTTTCCGCGCATCGCTATCGCTGAATTTTTTCTTCGTAAAAACGCCTATCTTTTTAAGCTCGGCAGCTGTCATATTTATCTTAATCTGATTGCTGTTAAGTCTTTGTAAAAACAAATATATCCCTCCCTATATTCTATTAGATGAGGATTTTTCATAAATGCTACTAAGAAAGGATTGATGATATATGGCAAGAAGCCGCGCTCTTCTCAGCGAAGATATGCGTCAAAAGCTTAAGGACGATTTTATTTTCTTGATCTGCCTTATCTGCCTGGAGATTGGCTCTGCTTTTTATTACGGTATCCGAGTTATACTCTTATTTTTAACCTCCATTGTCGTTTCTTTTATAGGAAACTGGATATGCGAAAAGCTCAGCGGCAGAATTATCCGCATAGCTAACTTAGAGCCGGCAGTTATAGGCGCTCTTTTTGTATGCTTGCTTCCGCCATCAGCCTCATATTGGATGGTCATATTCGGAGCGCTGTTTGCGCAGTTTATAGTTCTCCTGCCCTTCGGCGGCGAGAAAAACTGCCATATCAGCTCGGTTGCCGCAGCATTTTGCTTCTGCGCTATAAGCTGGTCAGCAGAAATATTCCGCTTCCCCGTTCCGTTTACAACCCTTCCCGCCTTTAAATCTATAGATCCTGCCCTTTTAACAACCTCTCCGGCAAAAGCCCTTATGATGGGCGGAAAACCTATATATAGCATATGGGAAATGCTTCTTGGAGCAGTACCGGGCGCTATGGGAACAACCTGCATATTCTTAATTCTTGCGGCATTTATAGTTTTCATTCAGCGCAAAAAAAACGGAACCTATATGACCGCTACAACCTTAATAACCTTCTTTATTCTATCGCTTATCTTCAACCGTACAACAATAAATCCCTTAACCGCTTCAATATTTGAGCTTCTGTCAGGCTCTGTTGCCTTCGGAGCAGTTTTTATGGTCCCTCGATTCGGGCGCTTTTTAGAAAATAAAACCGCCGGTATTCTCTTCTCATTAGCAACAGGTATTTTCTCGGTTTTCTTCCGCTTCTTCGGCGGCTTTGAGGAAAGCTTCTGCTTTGCTCTTTTATTAACATCAATTATGATACCTTTCTTTAACCAAATTTCCCCTGATGCCTTAAAGCTTTCTTTAAAGCTTGTAAAATATGTAAAACAATTTCTCGACAAGATAATTAAAAGAAAGGAGAAAAAGGCAATATGAAAAAAGTTGTCGCATTTCTTTCCGACCTTTTAACCCGAAATCCCGTTGTTTTCAACGCTTCCGCCTTAGCTCCTATCGTTGTCGCAGGAATTTCCTTTAAAAATGCGCTTTTATTATCGATAGTTATGCTTATCGTAACCATTCCTACAATTCTTCTTTCGCATCTTTTGTTTGAAAAACTGCCCGATTTTTATAAGGTTCCATCTATATTCCTGCTCGCTTCATTTATGGGAATCCTTGCAAGTATTGCAATAATTAAGATGGACTCGGTTGCTTTCGAAAGCTTAGGAATTTATCTCCCCATTCTTTCAGTAAACTCTATATTGCTTGTAAACTCTTTATCCGGAAGCAGAAAAAATTACCTCTCGGTTGTGCGAAATGCATTTATCGGAGTTCTTTGATTCGTTTTAGTTGTTTTTGTAGTTTCTATAATAAGAGAATTTATCGGCAGCGGTACTGTTTTTGGAAATGAAATTCATTCAGCTACTATCCCTGGGGCCTTGTTCCCTTTCTTTGGATATTTTATCGTTGCCTTCATCGGAGCCATTATCAAGGCTATCTCCGCAATTATTAAAAGGAGGGATAAATAATGTCATTTTCTGAAATCTTCTCCTATTTCCTCTTAGTAGCTTTTACCGAAAATGTTGTTTTCGCGCGCGGACTCGGCTCAAGTAAATCCTTCAGATATATGAAAGATAAGAAAGAGCTTCTTATCTATTCCGCCGCGCTACTAGTTATTCTGCTCCCGTCCTCGCTCGTTTGCTATTTTGTAGAAGGTCAATTTTTAGTTCTCCATCAAAACACAAAAAACATCATATTCCCCGCAATCTCTATTATTGTTGTAACTGTTTTTTATTTTCTCTCAGGAGTAGGCGTTTCCTTCATAAAAAAAGAAGACCTTAAAAATGAGCTTCTTTCAATGGTTCCCTCCTCCGTTTATTCTTATATAACAGTTGGAATTCTTATGCTCCAAGGCAGACAAAACCTATCTCTGCCTCAATGCATAATTCTTTCTATAGGAAGCGTTATCGGCTTTCTTTTGGCAACCTTCTTAATGTCTTATTCCGCCGAATATCTTGAAAGCAATAAAATTCTAAAACCCTTTAGAGGAACTCCAATTAAAATTCTTTTCATTGGTTTAATGTCATTAGCGTTTTACGGTCTTTCCGGTCATAATCTCTCATTTTAGGAGGTCATAAGTTAAATGGCGCGAAAAAAAGTATATAAGGTAAAGCACTTTCGCTCACCTTACCATCGAAAAAACAACAAAAAATTGATAAAAATTGCTCTAATTGTGTTAGGATGTGTAGTAGTTTTTGCAATTTCTTTTGCGGTTCTAGGCCCGCTTACAGATATGCTCTATAACAAGGTAACAACCCCCGATGCTCCCTCTCTGCCCGCGGTAGATAATAGCTCTGCAGCGCCGTCAGACGAAGTAGTTCCGCCTGTAACCCCTGTAGAAACCATATCCTATAATATTCGTTATATAACAGAGGAAGAAATTTTAGCTATAGATAGCTATGATGCATTGGTAGAAAAAATCAAGACTGACGGATTTTCTGCCGCAGCAGTACCTTTAAAAACAGCTGAAGGAATTTATTTTTCAACTGAAAACGAACTCGCCATTCGTACAAAGGCTGTTTCCCAATCTGCCGATGTTTTAATATCAAAGCTCAAAGCCGCAGAAATAAAGACTATCGGAACGTTTGAAACCTTTAAAGACGATAAGCTTCCCCGATTGGTTTACGGAACAGAAAATATATCTATGGCAGTTCGCTTTAAAAACGATACATCTTATTTAATGTTAGACGGAACAGACAGAATAACCTGGCTTTCCCCCGCATCGGATAAAACAAAGGATTATTTGTCTTCCTTGGCCGCAGATGCCGCTAAAACAGGTGTTGATGAAATAATCTTTAAAAGCTTCTGGTTTGTTGATAACTCAAACGCCGCTTTCTCAGATGATGATACCGCTATTGATAAATCAGCTCTTCTAACCAGCTTCTCCGCTGCTTTAAAAGAGGCTGTTCCTGCAGAAATCTCCGTCTCCGTCTCATTCGAAGTAAGCGCAGAAGATTATATCGTACTTGATGAAAATAAATATGGCACTTCCCTTTTCGAGGGCGAAATAAATATAAAAGCAGCCTCTTTAAGCGAAGAGCTTAAGTCCGCTATAGCTCAGAAAGGCGAGCGCGAAATAATCGTTTGCGCCCCCTCTTTCAGCGAAGAGGATATAGCTTTTCTTAAAGAAAAAGGCGTATTCAAGCTTCTGATAGGTTAACGAGGTAAAATTTTGGAAAAAAAAGCAGTTATATTCGATGAAAGCGCAATAAACCGCGCTATAACCCGAATTTCATATGAAATAATAGAAAAAAATAAAGGTGCCGAAAACCTCTGCATAATAGGAATTTTAACCCGCGGAAGATATCTCGCCGAAAGAATAGGCAAGAAAATCAGCGAAAACGAGGGTATTTCGGTGCCTATAGGGTTTATAGATATAACCCCTTATCGCGATGATACAAATAAATCTGCAATATCAAAAGGCGAAACCTTTATTCCCTTTGATATAGCGGGCAAAAAGGTCGTTTTGATTGATGATGTTATCTTTACAGGCCGTTCTACCCGAGCCGCAATAGATGGCATTATGAGCCGCGGCAGACCCCGCAAAATCGAACTCGCAGTTCTTATCGACCGTGGTCATAGAGAACTGCCTTTGAGGGCGGATTATGTAGGAATAAATGTTCCTACCTCTAAATCAGAAATCGTAAAGGTTAACCTGAAAGAGGTCGACGGTGCAGAATTTGTTGCAATTTTAGGAAAGGTTGATTAGCTTGAAAATATTAGCCGTTGATTTAGGCGATGCCAGAACAGGTCTTGCCGCCTGCGATAGAACCGAATTTTTAGCCTCTCCCCTTTGCGTTATAAGCGAGTGGAATGAGGATAGGGTTATCTCCCGTATTGCAGCAGCCGCCGAAGAAATAGAGGCGGGAATGATAGTTATGGGACATCCTTTGAATATGGACGGCTCTAAGGGACCGAGAGCCGAGAAATGCGAAAAGGCCGCAGAAAAACTGAAAACCCTTGTTAATATCCCCGTTGTCTTATGGGATGAGCGTCAAACTACCGTTCAAGCCCATAACATTCTCCATGCTAACAATAAAAAAGAAAAGCAGCACAAGGACGTTGTTGATGCCGTTGCCGCAACCCTTATTTTGGAAAGCTATTTAGCCTATCGCAAGAACAATAAATAAATTAAACCCCGAGGTTTCCTCGGGGTTTCGCTTTTTATGTTATTCTTTTTCTCTTCTGTTGAGAATTCTCATTGCTTCTCTGAAAGAATCGTCTAAAGGATTTTCCTGATTTGTTTTAACAGTATTATCGCTGAAAACGCTTTCAGGGAGATCTGCAAAAGGATCATCAAGCGCAAATTTAGCAGTATCACCGAAGCCTGTTGCAATAAGTGTAATCTGCATCTCATCAACTAACTTATCATCAAATGCCGCACCCCAGATAACATTAGCATCAGGAGAAGCCGCGTCTGTAATCATAGAAGAAGCAAGCTCAACCTCATCAAGACCGATATCAGGCGAAGAGGTAATATTGAGAATAACTCTCTTTGCGCCCTTTATAGAGGTTTCTAAGAGCGGACTGCTTATTGCCATATTTGCAGCCTCTGCAGCCTTGTTCTCGCCCTTCGCGTTTCCTATGCCCATATGAGCATAGCCCGCATCCTTCATAATTGTTGTAATATCCTGGAAGTCAAGGTTAACAAGACCTGGGATATTGATAATATCAGAAATACTTGCAACACCCTGTTTCAATACACTATCAGCAATTTCGAAAGCATTAGCAAGGGTTATTCTCTCTTCTCTTACGAGCTTTAATCTGTCGTTAGGAATGATAATAAGGGAATCAACATGCTCTTTGAGGTTTTGAATTCCCTCTTCAGCCTGCTCTGCCTTTCTTCTTCCTTCAAAACCAAAAGGCTTTGTAACAATGCCAACGGTTAAAATACCAAGCTCTTTTGCAACCTCAGCAACAACGGGAGCTGCACCTGTTCCTGTTCCGCCGCCCATTCCTGCTGTTATAAATACCATCTGAGTTCCTTTTAAAGCTGCTGCGATTTCATCGCGGCTTTCCTCAGCGCATTTTCTTCCGATTTCAGGGAATCCGCCCGCGCCTCTTCCTTTTGTTAATTTATCGCCGATCTGAATCTTATTAGGAGCTTTCGAGAAATTAAGCGCCTGCTTGTCCGAATTAACAGCAATAAAATCAACGCTGGTAACACCCGAATCAATCATACGGTTAACAGCGTTTCCGCCGCCGCCGCCAACTCCTACAACCTTTATAGAAACGACCTGTTCGTAATCATCGTTATCGAGAACAAAACTCATTTTAAATTCCTCCGGCTTTCTTTTCTATGCATTCATTATGCACCTATACATATTTATTATATAGGAAATATTCTCGCTTTGCAAGGGTTTTATGAAATTATTTTAAGAGGCAATAAATCCTGCCGTACCTTCAACAGTTGCATCAATAATTCCGCTTTCATTTTCGCCAATTTTTTCGTTTATAACCGCGCTTACAAGCTGAATTTTATAATCCATCTTCGATTCAGAGCCAAGCTTAACCTGAAGTCTGCCCTCTATATTAACGCGAATATCTGCCGCCGAAATAAAGTTTATCCCTCTAATGTCGGTTATGCCGTATGAGGAAAAGGAAGAAAAAATAGATTTAACCAAGGCTTCTTTGCCCTGCATACTGTCGCCAATCATACTTCCCTCTCTTAAGGAAGCAGGTGAAATCCCTTCTATAAGCATTAAGGATTCATCTTTTTCTATAGAAAGAGCTAAAACCTTGTAGTTTGAGGAAACCGTCATATAGCGCCCGTCATCTGCCATTATCTGAAAAAAATTAACCGCCGGACTTATCAAAATTTCAACCCTTGACGGAAGCTGCTTTTTAACGTCAACGCTGTCAATAAGAAGAAAATCATCCAACAGCTTATTCTCAATCTTCTCGGTATCGAGCATTATGAGATTGCTTCCGATAGATATAGCGGCTGAAGATAAAATTTCGCTCTCTGAATACTGACTCTCCCCGCTTAGCGTAACCTCTGTGATCTTAAAGAAAACAGTAAGAGAAAGCACAATAAGAACGCTGACAGTTAAAAGCCCCATAAGAAAATAATAAAGAGATAAATTTCTTTTTCTTCTCTTTTTGTGCTTAGCCGTATTCTTCTTTATAGCGCTTTCTCTCTGAATACTCTCTTTTTTAACGTCTTTCATAAGATTTTTCACTTCCTAATTATATCTGCACCTAAGCTTTTAAGTGTAGTATCCAAGCTTTGATATCCTCTGTCAATATGGCAAATTCCCTTTATTTCGCTTCTGCCCTCTGCGCAAAGCGCCGCGCCTACAAGCGCCGCTCCGCCTCTTAAATCTTTAGCAACTACTTTAGCTCCGTATAATTTGGGGACTCCGCTCACAACAGCCGTTCGCCCCTCAGTCCGAATATCGGCGCCCATTCTGTTAAGCTCGTCAACATGCTTGTATCGGCTTTCAAAAATATTTTCAATAAAAATAGTTGTTCCTCTGGCAATAGAAAGCATCGCCATTATCGGTGCTTGAGCATCTGTAGGAAATCCGGGATAGGGCATCGTTCTTATAGGCGGAACAGAATAAATTGTTCCCCGCCCGTTTATGTAAATTCCTCCGGGAACGGGATAAACCCTCGGTCCCGCCGCTTCAACAACAGGTATTACAGCCGATAAGGCAGATGGATCTGCTCCCTTTATAAAAATTTCTCCGCCCGTAAGCCCCGCGAAGGACATATATGTAGCCGTTTCTATTCTGTCGCTCATAACGCCGTATTCTGTTCCGTAAAGCCTTTTAACACCCTTTATTAAAATTGTGCTTTCGCCTGCACCCTTTATATCAGCGCCTGCAGAATTCAAAAAAGCGGCAAGATCAATAATCTCAGGCTCTCTTGCGCTTCCGGTGATAATGGTTTCACCCTCTGAGATTGCCGCCGCCAATAAAATATTCTCGGTTGCTCCAACGCTCGGAAATCCTAAATCTATGGTTGCCGCTCTCATAGACGAGCGCTCCAACTTAAGCTCGCCGTATTCCTCGCATATGGAAAAACCCAATCTGCAAAGCGCAGAAGTATGTAAATCAATAGGTCTGGGACCTAACTCGCAGCCCCCCGGAAAGGACATAACCGCCTTTCCCATCCGCCCTGCCAAGGCTCCTAAAAATAAAGCCGATGAGCGCATCTCCCGCATTAAATCATCGGGAATATCATAGCGGTTTACCCCTGCCGTGTCTATTACAGCGGTGGAATCTGAAAATTCAACCGAAGCGCCAAGATGCCTTAAAATTTTGAAAACAGCCCGAACATCCGAAAGATTAGGACAATTATGTATTACAACCTTGCCTGAGCATAATAAAGATGCCGTTAAAATAGGAAGGGCGCTGTTTTTTGCACCCTGGGCGCGGATTTCGCCTTTCAGTGCCCGCCCTCCTTCAATTATAAACCTTGCCAAATGAAATCCACTCCTTTGCTAAATACTATGCAAAGAAGTAAGTTTTTGACAATCTAAAAGAGGCCCTTAATTATCTTATAAATGCGCTCATTCGCATCAACGATTGCATTAGCTGACGCATTTTTTTCTAAAGTTTTAACCTTGTTTTTATCATTTATCAAGGAAACAATATCCTTAGCTACAGCTTCATAATCTATATTTTTATCTTCATAAACCAAAGCTGCTCCGTTTTCTTCAACCGCCTTTGCGTTTTTAAACTGATGATTTTCCGCAACATTCGGCGAGGGAATTAAAACAGCAGGCTTGCCTGCTGCCGCAAGCTCTGATAAGGTTATCGCACCCGCTCTGCAAACAACTAAGTCTGCCGCCGCTAAGCATTCGTCCATATTATCAATATATTCTCTGACAATAGTTCCCGATGGCAGATTTTCTATACCCTTTTTCTTTAAAAGCTCAGGAACAAGCTCTGTTCCGTATTTTCCTGTCGCGTGGATATGGTTAAACTCTCCGATGTTTAAAGCGATAACCTCTGAGGCTACTCTGTTAATAGTTTCAGCCCCTAAGCTCCCGCCGAAAGAGAGAAGACAAAATCTATCATCAAGACCTAAAGCCTTTCTGCTTTTATCTTTTCTTGCCAATAAAATTGATTCCCTTATGGGGTTTCCCGTTATATGAAATTTGCAGCTTTCGGGTAAAAATTCTTTTGCTTTAGGAAATGCAAGCATAACCGCATCTGCCGCGGGGGCTAAAAGCTTGGTTGTAACACCGGGGAAAGCATTCTGCTCATGAATAGCAGTTTTAATCCCTAAATTCTGAGCCTTTTTAACTATCGGTCCGCTTACATATCCGCCCGTTCCGATAACAATATCGGGCTTAAAGCTTTTAATTATTCTCGCTGCCCTTGCTCCCGAAAAAACTAAATACCACAGCGCTTTAATGTTTCTGTAAATATTATAAGGAGTAAGCTTTCTCTGAAAACCTGCAACCTTTATGGTTGTAAAATTATATCCTGCCTGAGGAACGAGCTTTGCCTCCATACCCTTAGGGGTACCTGCGAATAAAATCTCGCTGTCAGGCTCATTTTTTTTAATCTCATTGGCAATAGCGAGTGCGGGATTTATATGTCCGCCCGTTCCGCCGCCGGCTAAAAGAACTCTCATATCTTCTCCTTTTTATGCCTTTTTGATTTTCGAATGTCTGGAAACCGAAAGAACTATGCCCATCTGCGCCATAAGCATCAAAAGCGATGTTCCTCCGTATGAGAAAAACGGCAGGCTTATTCCGGTATTGGGAAGCGTATTTGTTACAACCGCAATATTAAGAGCAACCTGAACGCCTATCTGTATGATAAGTCCTGCAGAAAGCAAGGCGCCGAACTTATCTGGAGCCTTAAGGGAAATCTGCAAGCCTCTCCAGATCAAAACCGCAAATAAAACTATAACGGCAATAGCGCCGATAAGTCCTAATTCCTCGCAGATAATTGCAAAAACAAAGTCGTTCTGAGGCTCAGGCAAGAATAAATATTTCTGTCTTGAATTGCCGAGTCCTTTTCCGAAAATTCCGCCCGACCCGATAGCAATTAAAGACTGAACTGTTTGATAGGTATCTCCCTGAACATCTGAAAAGGGATCAATCCAGCCCTGAAGTCGACTCATTGCATATTCAATCTTTCCGCTTAAAACTATCGCCCCAAGGCCTAAAACTCCAACTCCGCCTACGGCTCCGAACCAACGAAGCTGTGTTCCGCCGATAAACATCATCGCGCAGCCGATAACAAGCATAATTATCGTTCCCGAAAGGTGCGGCTCCAATAAAAGCAGACCTACAACAGGCAAAAGCAAAAGAACAAATCTTAAAAACCCGTATTTAAAGGTTTTCATCTTCTCTGGCTCCAATGATATTAAATGCGCAAATAGCAAAATAACCGCAAATTTCGCAATCTCTGAGGGCTGGAAGTTTATAGGGTATGGAATCCAGCGCCTTGCTCCGTTAGATGGGGGACAGAAAAGAACTATTACCAATAAAAGAAGCGATACGGCATATAAAGGAAGGGCTAATTTATGGAGCAAATGATAATCTATTTTAGAGATTATCAGCATCGCGGCAACTCCTATAATAGCAAATCCCGCCTGACGCTTTATAAAATAGAGAGAGTCGTTTTTGTAATAATGCGCATTGGCAAAACTTGCAGAAAAGAGCATAACAAGACCAAAGGTAATAATAACGAGAAGGATAACGAAAAACACGGTATCCATATCGCCCTTACCAAAAATAAGCTCTTTAAACCCCTTTTTCTTCTTCTGCACAGTTTCTCTCTCCTTTAAATTCTAATAACAGTTCCCAAAACAGCAACAATAACAAAAATCAGCTCAATTGCTGAAAACAGCTTTACTATCTTGTTTTCGGAATATCCCTTTTTCTCATAATGATGATGTATGGGGGACATCAAGAAAATTCTTGTTTTGGTTAGTTTATACCAGAAAACCTGTAAGCATACCGATAAGGCTTCTATAATATAAAGTCCGCCCATTAAGAATATAAGTCCGGGATAGCGCATGGTAAATGCTAAAACAACAACCATTCCGCCTAAAAACATAGAGCCTGTATCTCCCATAAATACCTTGGCGGGATATCTGTTGTAAACCAAAAATCCCAAAACTCCGCCTAAAAGCGCCGCTGAAACAGATGCAGTCAGAGTTTTTTCAAGCAAAACTGCGATAACAAGGTATCCAATAGAGCAAACCGATGTAACCGATGCGGCAAGTCCGTCTAATCCATCGGTTAAATTAACTGCATTAACTATAAATACAATAGAAACTGCCGCTATCGGATAATAAACCCAACCAAGATTAACCTCTCCGAAAAACGGAAGTAAGATTTCCGAAGTATCTATTACACCCGAAAACTCTAGTGTGTAAATAAAAACACCTGCGATTAAAAATTGAAATATCAATTTCTGAATAGCGGTAAGTCCGAGATTTCTTTTTTTAACTACCTTTATGTAGTCGTCGATAAAGCCTATAAGCGAAAATCCCAAAGCCGTTAAAATTCCTGCTATTATCGGAACTAAATCAGCTCCGGCAGAAAATCCGCCGTATCTTACAGCATAAAAAATTATAACTACCAAAGAGGATAAAACTATTCCCAAAATAAACATTATTCCGCCCATTGTAGGCGTTCCGTTTTTACCCTTATGCCAAGAGGGACCCTCTTCATAGATCGTCTGTCCGAAATTAAGAAGCTGTAGCTTTTTTATAATGTATTTTCCTGAAAAAACAGTAATACAAAAGGAAATAATCGCGCAAATTAAAGTCATCATACTCATTGATTTTTATCCCCCTGTAGTAGTCCTTCTATAACTTCCTCTAATTTCATTCCGCGGCTGCCTTTGAAAAGTATTGCATCGCCTTTTTTTATTGTTTCTAAAAGAAGCGAAACTAAAGCCTTTTTATCCTCGAAATGAAAAGAGGGTACCTTCTGCTCTTCGGCTGATTTAGCCGTAATCTTCGATAATGGCCCGAAAGTGAAAACTATGTCAGCATTCTCCGCCGCAGTTTTTCCTACCGCTCTGTGGCTTTCTTCGGAAATCTCGCCTAACTCCAGCATATCTCCCAAAACCGCGATTTTCCTTTCGGCTTTTATGTTTTTCAGTACCCATAATGCCGCCTTCATCGAATCAGGACTTGCATTATAGCAGTCTTCAATAATTGTAACTCCGTTATGTTTATATATTTTCTGTCGGCTGCCCGAGCTTTCAAAATTTTTAAGCCCTCTAACCGAAGCCTCTGGATTTAGCCCAAAGCTCTTGCAAACTGCAAAAGCCGCTAAAGCGTTTAAAACATTATGTTCTCCAACCGTCGGAATTTTTGCGGGATAGCTTTTATCACCGTCGTGAATAATAAAGCTCGTTTCATTGTCGCCGTATTCTATTTCGTCGGCATAAATATCAGCCTTTTGACGAATACCATAATATATCGTCTTATGCTTTAACTTTCCTTTAACAGAATGAAGCAAATCATTATCAGCGCAAAGCACCATAACACCGTCTGCGACAAGTCCGTTTTCAATTTCCAATTTTGCCAAAAGGATATTTTCTCTTGTTTTAAGGTTTTCTATGTGAGAAACCCCTATGTTGGTTATAACGGCAACATCGGGACAAACCGCCCTTGTTAAAACATCAATTTCCCCTCGGTTGACCATTCCCATCTCGATAACAGCCGCTTCGGTTTCAGGCGTTATTGTAAAAAGGGTGTGGGGAAGGCCTATTTCATTATTGCGGTTGCCTATTGTCTTAATAGTGTTAAGGCTTTCCGAAAGGGCTGCATATATCATCTCTTTAGTAGATGTTTTTCCTACCGACCCCGTAACTCCGACTACCTTCGGAGAAAAAAGAGAGCGGTAATAAGCAGATAGATTTATCAAAGCATCTAATGTGTTTTCAACATATATTGTCGGAATTTCCTCTTTTATCTCTTTAGATGCTAAAACCGCCGCCGCACCGTTTTCTATCGCCTTATCTATATAATCGTGTCCGTCCATTCTCTCTCCGATTATCGGAATAAAGAGATTTCCTTTTTCTATCGTTCTTGTATCGGTAGAAACACCCGTTATAGGAAAATCTTCGCCCTCGTAAGAGCAATTTAAGGCTTTCGCAACATCTTTAAAGTTTAAGCTCTTCAATTTATTTCCCCTCGGTTCCGTAAAACTTATCAATGGCTTTTTTTACAATTTCCCGTTCATCAAAATAAATAGATATTCCGTCTAAAACCTGATAATCCTCGTGTCCTTTTCCCGCAAGAACGATAATATCGTCTTTCTGGGCGTGTTCTATAGCATAGAAAATAGCATCATATCTGTCAACAATTATTTTATAAGGCTTTCCGCTTTCTATAACGCCCTCTTCAACCTCTTTTGCAATCTTTTCGGCATCTTCGCTTCTTGGATTATCACTGGTTATAATAATGTAATCGGCAAATTCCGCAGCCTTTTTTCCCATCATAGCGCGTTTTTTGCTATCTCTCATTCCTGCCGCGCCAAAAAGAGCAACAACCCTTTTGGGCGCATAATCCTTAACCGACGAAAATATCTTCTCTAAAGAATCGGGTGTATGAGCATAGTCGCTTATAACGGTAAAGTCGGGGTGAACAGCTATTATCTCGCTTCTGCCTTTAACTCCTGCGCTCTCGCCAAGCGCTTTGATGGTATCTCCCAGCGGTACTGAAAGCTCGGTTAAAGCCGCTGCCGCCATAAGTCCGTTTGAAACAGAAAACATTCCGGGTGTATTCATAAAAATTCTTCCGATAGCCCCGATCGTTACAACCTCAAAGGAAACCCCCGTTCTGTCGGAACGAATATTCTTTCCAACATAATCTGCCTCGTCTTTAAAGGCAGAGCAGGTAACAACCTTTTTATTTTCTTCTCTAAGCTCTTTTAAAAGCCTTAAACCATAATCATCGTCAATATTAACTATCGTCTTTTTGCTCTGCGAAAAGAGCGCTTTTTTAGCGAGATAATAATTTTCCATATTGCCGTGATAGTCTAAATGGTCCTGAGTGAGATTGGTGAAAAGAGCCAATTCAAATTCAACACCGAAAAGCCTCATCTGACTTAGCGCCTGAGAAGAAGCCTCCATAACAACATATTCTATCCCCATTCGATACATTTTATCGAATAACTGATGAAGCTCTAAAGGATCGGGTGTTGTATATCTTGCTGGGAGAGAATAATCGTTCATCTCATAGCGAACTGTTCCTATAAGTCCCGCTTTTTTACCAACGCTTTCCAAAACCTGTTTTATAAGCGTGGAAACGGTAGTTTTTCCGTTAGTCCCTGTAACCGCAATAAGCTTTAGTTTATCTTTTCTGTTGCCGTAAAAGTTAGCGGCAAGTATAGCTAAAGCTGCTCTTGTGTCCGAAACAATTATCTGATTTTTAACCTTTAAGTCGCGCTGACATATGATAGCAGAGGCAGCCGAAGACAGCTCCTCTGTTACCAAATCGTGTGAATCGTTTGTCAACCCCTTGATGCAAACGAAGATATTTCCCTTTTCAAACTTCCTTGAATCACAGCAAATCCCCGTAACCTCACAGTTCGGAATGCTTGAAAAATGCTCTATCCCCCGAAGCACCTCTGATAAGATCATATCTGTTCCTTTCAAATATTCGTATTTATGTAATTAGTCTGTTCCGCTTCTGTCAATAAATTCAACCGTTATAACCGTACCTTTAACAACCTCTGTTCCGTATTCAATGCTTTGCTTATAAGCTACCGCACCGCCTGAGTTCGCAGGAGCTATAATCTTTATGTTAAGTCCCGCATTCAAAAGCCTCATATTAGCCTCCGAAACAGTAAGTCCTGTAAGGTCGGGAACTGTAACCATATGCGAAGATGTATCCTCCGTCGTATATAAAAGAACATTTCCTCCGCGGTTTATGGTAGAGCCGCCCGATGGCACCTGCTTAATAACAGTTTCGCCCGAGCCTATAATGGTAGAATTAAGTCCGTATTGGTTAAGCGTTGTCTGAGCTGCGTGAGGAGTTTTTCCGATAACGTTTGAAACCGTAACCTCCAAATTCTGAAGCTCTTCCTCGCTGTATTGTCTTTCAATTCCAACATAGGGTAAAATATCCTGCAAAACTCCCGCAACAACGGGTGCCGCAATAGTTCCTCCGTAAGAAGAATAGCTTTTAGGCTCGTCAAGTATAACTAAAACTGCTACCTGAGGATCATCTGCAGGCGCTACCGCAACAAAGGAAGCAACGCGCGCATCCTTGTCGCCGCTGAGCTTCTCCGCTGTTCCCGATTTTCCGCCAATTCTGTATCCCTTTATGTAAGCGTTTCTTCCGCCGCCCGTTAAAACAGTTTCCTCCAAAGCCTGTGCAATAAGTTCGCTGCTCTCCTCGCTTATTACCTGCCTGATAGCCTTAGGCTCAAAGCTTTCATAAACATTTCCCGAATTATCAAGCACCTTGCTTACTAAATAAGGCTGATAAAGCGTTCCTCCGTTAACCGCCGCTGAAACCGCCGTTATCATCTGAATAGCCGTAATTGCGCTCGACTGTCCGAAAGAAACCGAAGCCAACTGAACAGGTCCTAGTTGATTTTCCTTGTAATAAATGGGAGCCGCCTCTCCGGGGAGGTCTATTCCCGTTTTTCGGCTTAAACCGAATGCATTAAAGTATTTGTAAAACTTATTAGCTCCAAGCCGCTGACCTACCATAATAAATGCAGGGTTGCAGGAATTGGCAATAGCCTGCAAGAAGGTCTGATTTCCGTGTCCTGCTGTATCGTGGCAATTAAAATGCGTTCCCGAAACAGTAAAATGTCCGTTACAGGTAAATCCGTCGGAAAGAGAAACAACCTGCTCCTCCAATGCCGCCGATGCAGTTACAATTTTAAATACCGAGCCCGGCTCGTAAACATCGCTTATAGCCTTATTTCGCCATTGAGCCTGCTGCGCCTCGGCAAGTGTCGGAGTTTCGGTCTGACCGCTTAGCATATCGGCTGCCTCTTCGGTAGTCGGATTATAAATCGTAAAAGGGTCGTTAGGGTTATAATCGCTTTTTGTAGCCATTCCTAAAACAGCCCCCGTATTAACATCCATAACGAGTCCAACTGCTCTGTTTTGAATATTATGCTCTCTAACAGCAACAGCCAAATGCTTTTCAAGATAGTGTTGAATAACCTCGTTTAAGGTTAAAACCAAGCTGTAGCCGTCAGTCGGCTCATAAATCTGGTCGTAATCATAGGGCATATTGTTTCCGAGCGCATTTTTAGCAGAAATTATGCGTCCGGGAGTTCCCGTCATAAAGCTGTCATAATAGCTTTCTATTCCTTCAAGCCCCTGATTATCGCTTCCCGTAAAGCCTAATATATGAGAGGCAAAGTTTCCGTATGTGTAATATCTTTTTGAATCCTCGTAAAGATAAATCGTCGTTATTTTTTTCTCAGAAACAAAGGCGCGTATCTTATCGGCTGTCGCTTTGTCAACCTTTTTCTGAATAAGCTCGTAATAGGAGTTTTGCTTTGCGAGCTTGCTTTCTAAAACATCTCTTTCTATTCCCAAAATCTCAGAAAGTCCCGAAGCTATTATCTCTTTTTTCTCATCGGTAGTATCAGCAGGAGAAACAACAACATTGTAAACGGTAGCGCTCTGCGCCAACACCTTCATATCGCAGTCGTATATCGTACCTCTGTTAGCGGTAATTGCGGTGTCCGACATCTGCTGAGCTTCCGCCTTCATCGAATAAAATTCATAGTCGATAACCTGCTCTTTAAAGAGAGCAACGCTAACAACACCGAAGCATAAAATGGTTATAATGCAAACCGCCCAAACCATTCTTTTTCGCATCATTTTATTCGGTCCCATTCTTCTCCTCCTATCTAAAAATGTATCCCATTATTTAAATTTAAGGGTTAAGAGAAAATCTTAACCCTTCAGAAATTAATATATTATTTTAGAAACCTATGTATTCCACAAAGCCCGTAAGGAAGCCCTTCAGCTTATTAAATACCGAAGCTAACCCGAAAGAACCTAACGCCTCAACCTTGTTTCCGTCGGAAAGGTCGATATATTCTATTTGGGACGCGGTAACCTTTGAAAGGCCTAAATATTCCGTAGCATACTCTTCGATAGTTCCAAACGAGGTCTTACCTTCCAGCTCCAAAGAGAGGCGAGTTGCCTCTCCCTGAAGCTCTGAGAGCGTGCTCTGTTCATCTAAAATCTGGTCGTTTATCTCAGTAAGCATTACCTTGCTGTAAATAAGCGTTGCAATAAGCGCTACAAAAACGCAGAAGATTGAGGCGCTGTAGATGGGATTGCGCTTTTTTGCCTTTGAGCGAACAACCTTAATTTCCTTTTCTGCCGTAGGCTCTGCTTTTCTCCGCTCTCTCGATTCAAAAAGCGAAAGATCGTATGCTGCGCCGTTTCTTTCCATCTTGCCTCACCTCCTAATTTTTAAAAATCCTTAAAGCTTTTCTATAATCCTGAGCTTTGCGCTTTTAGCTCTTGGGTTTCTTTCTAATTCTTCTTCGTCTGCTGTTATTGGCTTGCGGTTTATCAGCCTTCCTCTTGGTTTTTTGCCGCAAACACAAATCGGAAAATCGGGCGGACAGGTACAACCTGTAGAAAATGTATTAAACCGCTCTTTAACCATTCTGTCTTCAAGCGAATGAAAGGTTATAACGGCAAATCGTCCGCCTGGAAGCAGTATATCGAATAGGCTGTCTAAGCTGTCCGATAAATGCTGAAGCTCCTCGTTAACCTCCATTCTTATTGCCTGAAAGGTTCTTTTGCTCGGGTTTTTCTCTCTTTTTGAAAAGGCGGGAACAGCTCGCGAAATAATTTCGCTGAGCTCTCCGGTCGTTTCGATCGGTTTTTTCTCCCTTTCCTTAACAATAAGGTCGGCTATACGGTAAGCAAATCTCTCTTCGGAATTTTCTCTGATAATTCGCTCTAAGTCTTCTTTTGAATATGTGTTAACAACATCAGCCGCGCTTTTTCCCGTCTGGCTCATTCTCATATCGAGAGGTGCATCAACTCTATAAGAAAAGCCTCTTTCGGGAGTATCAAGCTGATAGGAAGAAACTCCTAAATCCAAAAGTACACCGTTTATACCATCAACCGACATTCCGCGAAGTACATTAGCTGCATCGGAATAATCGGATAAAAACACTCTTGCGTTTTTAAAATCTTTAAGTCGTTCCGAAGCCGTCATAACGGCATCGGGGTCTTTATCAAAACCTATAAGCTTTCCCTTTGCGGAAAGAAGAGAGGCTATCTCAAAAGAATGCCCCGCCCCGCCAACGGTACCGTCAACATAAATTCCGTTAGGGTTTATGGATAATCCGTCTATGCATTCTTTCAGCATAATCGGCTTGTGTTGAAAATTCATTATTCTGTCTTCTCCAAATTCGGGGAACTAAAAATCAAGCTGCTCCATAGCATCGAGAACACTCTCAGGAGTTATATCCTCGCAAACAGCTTTCCATGCTGCGCTGTTCCATATTTCTGCTCTGTTCTGCACCCCGATAACTAAAATGTCTTTTGTAAGTCCTGCATAATCTCTTAAATTCTGAGGTATCAAAATTCTTCCCTGTTTGTCAGGTGTTACCTCAACCGCGCTTGAGAACATAAACCGCTGAATATTGCGCGACTTTGAAAACGGAAGCGACAATATCTTGTCTGCAAGTATATTCCATTCTGATTTAGAATAAACAAAAAGACAGCCGTTGCTATCGAAACCTTTGGTAACGAAAAAGCTCTCGCCAAGCTCCTCGCGAAACTTCGCAGGGAAGTTAAATCTGCCCTTGTCATCAATCGTATGGCTGTATTCACCAGTCAGCATATGTTCTCACCTCTTTTCTACACTTTTAACCCACAAAACACCACTTTTCACCACTACAAGCTTATTATAAACCCTAACAATATAAAAATCAATAGCAAATTCAAAAAAAATTGTGAAAAATGAGAGGAATTTTTTGCCCTTTTTTGAGCTTTTTTGCCCTCTTTTTCCCAGCCCCTCCCAAACGCGCAAAAAGGCTCTGTGTCAGATTTGACACAGAGCCTTAAAATCTATATATTAATTTTTGAGTTCAAGATTTACCTGTACATTGGACCGTCCTCGCTCTAAAAATCAATGTGTTTATTTTTTTCTTAACAAATTTTGAGAATTAATTTGACCTCTGTTTTGGACTCACCCCTTTCGTTTATTTCTTTGAGTATTCCGGTGGTTCCAGCTTCATTGGACTAATTCTCCTTCCCTTTAGGTTTAGTTCTTTTCTTCGTCTTTATAATACCATATAGCGAATGTTCTGTAAATTGGCATACTAACCAAAATTTTCTCTGAAATTTTTACTACCACCTTTCATAAAAAGTATGCTATAATAAAATTTAGTGGGGTGTTTTTTGCACCTTTATTTTTATGGAGAAAGACATATGAAACTGATTATTGCTTCAAATAACAAAAACAAAATAAGAGAAATCAAAGAGATTTTATCCGATAAATTCTCGGAAATCCTCTCCTTAAGTGAGGCGGGAATTTCCCATGAAACTATAGAAGACGGCGAAACTTTTATAGAAAACGCCCGTAAAAAAGCTCTGGAAATTGCGGAAATTTCGGGAGAGTATGCCATAGCCGACGACAGCGGACTTTGTGTCGATGCCCTCGGTGGCGCTCCGGGAGTATATTCGGCAAGATATTCGGGAGAGCATGGAAACGATGAGGAAAATAATCTTTTGCTCTTAAAAAATATGGAAAACGAAAAAAACCGCAAAGCCCATTATACCGCGGCTATCGTCCTTGCCTCGCCCGACGGCAAAACTACAGAAGCCGAAGGCTATATGCTCGGCGAGGTTATGTATTCCCCAAAAGGTAACGGCGGCTTCGGGTACGACCCGCTTATATTCTTGCCCGAAATGAATAAAACCGT
>JAGBHD010000061.1 GCA_018110785.1 Oscillospiraceae bacterium | reverse complement strand
CCACATTTAATCCCACAGTGCGAATTGGAACATGCGGAAACAGTGGAGAAAAGATGCCAGAAGACGAAATTATGACCGAGCGGAAAGCCTTACAAACCGCCAAAGATGGCTAAACAAGAGGCTTTCAGATGCGTTCGGGACCAAGAGGCCGCAGGTTCAAGTCCTGTCACTCCGACCAAAAAAATCGGACACTCAAAATGGTGTCCGAATTTTTTTGCTTATAGAAGAAAGGCAGGACTTGAAGCTAACTCCAAAGGCTTGAGCCGAAAGGCGAGAAAGACTTTGGGAGAAAGGTCCTGTGGACCTTTCAATAGCCTTATAAAAAAGTCCTGTCACTCCGACCAAAAATTCCAAGGACTTTAAGTTCTTGGAATTTTTACTTATTACCTCTTCACTAAAAAAGTCCTTGGAATTTTGAGGTAATAAGTAAAAGGTGATAGTGAAGAGGTTCGGTGTCTGCATATCAGATAATTGCATAATAAAATTAAGGATATTTCATTTATCCTATTAACTTTTGGATAAGTGTAGATTTATTATATTAGATATAAGTATAATATGATAAAATATTATTGATATAAATTGTAAATGAGGGAATTTTATGCCATTAATAGAACTACTACAACAATTATTTATGACTTCTTCACTACTGATTTTTCTATTTCTAAACCCATTTTTTTTAGTACCTATAATAATTATTATTGTTGTATATATCAAGAAAAACAAAGCGTATAAAAAAAGTACATATTATCAAATTACGAAAGTGCCTTATTTTTCAGTTAAACATAATACTGGAAAATACGGGGAGTATCTTACATACAAATATCTGAAACATTTTGAAACCTATGGTGCAAAATTTCTTTTTAATATTTATATTCCAAAAGATAATGGAGAAACTACTGAGATTGATGTCTTAATGATCTCTTCAAAAGGTATGTTTGTTTTTGAAAGTAAAAATTATAGTGGTTGGATATTTGGGACTGAAACACAAAAGACTTGGTATCAAACCTTACCCAAAGGCAGAGGACGCAGCCATAAAGAACATTTTTACAATCCTATTATGCAAAACCGTTCACATATAAAATATCTTAAAGCTTTTCTTGGTGAACAAATTCCCATGAGATCTATAATTGTTTTTTCTGATAGATGTACATTAAAAAGTGTACAAATTAAAAGTAATGATATTAGTGTAATTAATCGTTATAATGTTTATTCTGTTGTGTCAACAATTTACAATCAAATAGAAGATGTGTTGTTGACGGAAACAGATATAATAAATTTATATGATAAACTTTATCCATATACACAAGTTGATGAAATTTCAAAGGAGAAGCATATCATCAATATTGACAACGATTTATCTTTTCGAAAAAAACAAAAAGTAGATATAAGCACAGAATCTAATCAAGTAACTGATGTAAAAAATATTTCTATACAATCTTGTGAAACAATAGATGAATATAATTACAAAACCATTTTAACAGAACAACAAGAAAAAAATGTTGATGGGCAAACAAAGTGTGTTACAAATCCAAGCAATACTGTTCAAGATGTTAAAGAAACACAGATTTTCACATGTCCTAAATGTAATGGTAAGTTAATTTTAAGAACTGCAACCAAAGGTGCAAATGCAGGTAATCAATTTTATGGTTGTAGCAATTATCCTAAATGCAAATATATTAAGAATATTTAATCTTTACATATTGAAAAGATTAAATATCGGTGCATATACAAAAGAAGCCCCCATGTTGGGAGCTTCTTTTTGTATATTATTTAGTTTATACTTTAGGGAGTTTTTTGAGAGATGCCTCAAGTTCTTCGTCGGAGGGGACATAGTCGGTCATTTTGCCGTCGTGGAATTTCTCATAAGCCATCATATCGAAATAGCCTGTTCCTGTGAGACCGAAGAGGATAGTTTTCTCTTCGCCTGTTTCCTTGCATTTCATAGCTTCATCGATAGCTATTTTAATAGCATGGGAGCTTTCGGGCGCGGGGAGGATGCCCTCAACGCGAGCGAACTGCTCAGCAGCCTCGAAAACTTCAGTTTGTTTTACGGAAACTGCTTCCATAAGGCCATCTTCATAAAGCTGAGAAAGAATAGGATTCATTCCATGATATCTAAGACCGCCCGAATGGTTGGGAGCAGGGATAAAATCGCTTCCAAGTGTATACATTTTCGATAAGGGGCAGACCATACCTGTATCGCAATAGTCATAGGCATATTTACCTCTTGTAAAGCTGGGGCAGGAGGCAGGCTCAACTGCTATAAACTTATAATCTGCCTCGCCGCGGATTTTTTCGCCCATAAAGGGAGATATAAGACCGCCGAGATTACTTCCTCCGCCTGCGCAGCCGATGATTATATCGGGTTTTACACCGTATTTATCTAAAGCGGCTTTAGCTTCAAGTCCGATAACCGACTGATGAAGAAGAACCTGATTTAAAACGCTTCCTAAAACATAACGATAGCCCTCTGTATTTACCGCCTTTTCAACCGCCTCAGAAATTGCGCAGCCAAGACTTCCTGTTGTTCCGGGATGAGCGGCAAGAATTTTCTTGCCTACTTCGGTTTCGGTTGAGGGAGAGGGGGTTACAGATGCGCCATAGGTTCTCATAACCTCGCGGCGGAAAGGCTTTTGCTCGTAAGAGCATTTAACCATAAACACCTTGCAATCAAGATCAAAATATGAACAGGCCATCGAAAGGGCTGTTCCCCATTGGCCTGCGCCTGTTTCGGTTGTAACGCCCTTAAGGCCCTGCTTTTTAGCATAATAGGCTTGAGCAATAGCTGAATTTAGTTTATGGCTTCCGCTTGTATTATTACCCTCGAATTTATAATAAATCTTAGCGGGTGTACCGAGCTTTTCTTCAAGGCAATAGGCTCTTACCAAGGGAGCGGGGCGATACATTTTATAGAAGTTTCTGATTTCTTCGGGGATTTCGAAATAGGCTGTATCTTCATCTAATTCTTGACGAACAAGCTCTTCACAGAAAACCTTAGAAAGCTCTTTTTCGGTCATAGGTTTTAATGTTTCAGGATTGAGAAGCGGAGCGGGTTTATTTTTCATATCTGCGCGCAGATTATACCAAGCGCGGGGCATCTCCGATTCTTCAAGATAGATTTTGTAGGGAATTTTTTCATTTGACATATAAGTTTCCTCTCTTTCTTTTAGGGGACAAAACAAAAATCCTGTCCCAGATGAAAAATCTGCTGGGACAGGACGAAATATCCTGCGGTGCCACCCGGCTTGGCGCTCAAAACGCCCACTTAAAGCATACTGACATATGCAGACCTTTTTTAACGGAGAAGCCTTGCTCCGGCGCACATATTCCGAATAATCGTTTCTGATTGCCCTCGGAAGTCCATTCGGTTTTACATTTTTCACCGCAATCACACCATCTGCGGCTCTCTTTGGAAAAAGGGGCAAAACCTACTTACTCTTCCTCATCGGTTTAGTACATTATACACCTCTGTTTTTAGATTGTCAATGAAATTTTATACAAAAAAATTTTCTCTCTACACACATATATATTGCGATTTGGAAAAAATTTTTTATAGGTATTATTTTTTATTGCGTTTTTAGAAAAAATCGTGTATAATATCCGCATAAAATAAAGGGAGGAAAAAATAATGGAAATTATGAAACGTCCGGATTCTATGGCGAGAATCAATAATACTGAACTTGCGGAAGCTTTTATAGAAGAGCAAATAGCCGAAATAAAAGCTCAGGTAGGAAGCAAGAAGGTTCTTCTTGCATTGTCCGGAGGTGTTGATTCCTCTGTTGTTGCTGCGCTTCTTATTAAGGCTATAGGCAAGCAGCTTATCTGTGTTCACGTAAACCATGGGCTTATGCGCAAAGGCGAAAGCGAAGCTGTTATTGATACATTTCGCGGAGAGCTTGATGCAAACCTAATTTATGTTGATGCTACCGATCGTTTTCTTGATCTTTTGGCGGGTGTTAGCGAGCCTGAAAAGAAAAGAAAGATTATCGGCGCTGAGTTTATAAATGTTTTTGCTGACGAGGCAAGAAAGCTCCAAGGAGTATCATATTTAGCTCAGGGAACGATATATCCCGATATACTTGAAAGTATTAAGCAAGCAGAGGGTAAAAAGGCTGTAAAATCCCATCATAATGTTGGTGGTTTACCCGAAGATTTGCAGTTTGAATTGGTAGAACCTATAAAGTTTCTTTATAAAGACGAGGTTAGAGTTGTTGGAGAGGCATTAGGTCTTCCGCACGCTATGGTATATCGTCAGCCCTTCCCAGGCCCCGGACTTGGTGTTCGTTGCCTTGGTGCTATTACAAGAGATCGTCTTCATGCGCTCAGAGAGGCAGATGCGATTTTACGCGATGAGTTCGAAATTTCAGGTCTTTCTGAAAAGGTATGGCAGTATTTTATCGCTGTGCCCGATATCAAGAGCGTTGGCGTTAAGGACGAAAGCCGATATGAGGGTTGGCCTGCAATAATTCGCGCTGTAAACACAAAAGACGCTATGAGCGCAACTATTGAAGAAATTCCCTATGATATTCTCCACAAAATAACTTATAGAATTACCCACGAGGTAGAGGGTATCAACCGCGTTCTTTTAGACCTCACTCCCAAGCCGATCGGCACTATAGAGTGGGAATAATACCAACTTAATACGTTTATCTACAGTAGCAGATGATGGTTTTCGTTGTCTGCTATTGTTTTTATTATAATTATTACTCCGAGTGTAATTATTATCTTAAACAGAGCCACAGAAATCGTAAATCACGATATTATTTACAACTAACCGAAGCACGGCGGCAGGGAAATTAACATTTCTCTGTCGCTGCTTTCTTTTTGACATTTATGCAAAATCTATTGACATCAACCTTGTTTTGCGTTAAAATAGCAGATGATATATAACAAAAACTATATTACGGAGGTGCGTTATGCCGCCTAAAGTAAAAGTGACAAAAGAAGATATTATAAATGCCACCGTTGACATTGTGCGCAATAGCGGAGCACAGGCGATCAACGCAAGAACGATCGCTTCTGTGT
>JAGBHD010000060.1 GCA_018110785.1 Oscillospiraceae bacterium | reverse complement strand
TGAACTAAAAGGAGAAAAAAGGAGCCTCTTAATTTCCAAATTGCACTCCGTAAGTCTCATAAAAGGTTGACCCGTGAATGAGAAAACTGGAGAAATATTTGGAGAAAAAGAGGAAGAAAAAGGGCGGGTCAAATGGAGAGAATTTGAGAGAGTGGGAGAAAAAAAGAAATTGTCCTTTTGACGATAAAAAGGTTTGTCCTGTAACAACTTTATAAAACAATTTATCCCCGCCGAGCAATCGGCGGGGATAAATTTGTGTCTGTTGCAATTAAATTGATTATATGATATAATTGAAAAAATTATACTTCGAGGTTGCCTGTTATGAAAGAAATTATTTTAAGTGCTGATGGCGACAGCATTATTTATTCAGTTCCTGATGCCGTTGCAGACAATTTAGGTGAATATTGTATTGAATTTTGCGATAATTGGCTTTGGAAAAGTCCTGATGCAAAACGTTATAGAAAAGGGCCTGGCGTTTGTTATAATGAGTCGGACTTTATTGACTATTTAAACAAGTATATATTCCCAGAGCAAAAGTCTGTTTTAGTGAAAAATCTTGGTTGGACTAATCTTGGAAAAAATCTTCCATCCGAGTATAAATCTCTCCCTTATTTCAACTTTTAATTTCCCTCTTTTGTGCATAGCAGCACAGGCTGCTATCAAAGAATCTAAGTAATTAGATTTATAGGGGAGAAGTGCATTTTACACGAGGTACTTTGACATTAAATCCGCCCGAATTTCTTCGGGCGGATTATTTTGTTTGAGCGAGAGCTTGAAAGCGGAGAAAATGTCGAAAAAGGTTTTACGATTTTTCATTTTTATTAATTTGTAAAAAAAATGATATCTTCGCTATATGCAATTACTATAAAATCATAAAAGTTACGCTAAAAAAACTTGCAAACAGGGAATTCTCATAGTAAAATATAGATACATAGATAATATGGGCATAGGTTATCCTTTCGGCATCTCTTTTTTTGACAGCATGGACGAAAGAGGTAATTAAAACGCTTATAAAGATATTATATAAAAAGAAGGAGGTTTTGCTATGAAAAAAAATATAGCAAAGCGGCTTATAGCTTTTTGCTTGGCAATAGCTTTAGTCGCAACATTTATTCCCGGCAGTTTATTTGGTTTAGTTGCATCCGCAAATACAGATTCTGCCTTCGAAAGAGTTTCCGACAATGAATCTATCGACTATTGGAAAGGTTACTTTTCTGATGGAGTTTACGATAGCAATGTCTGGAGCGACACAATCAGTACAATAAACGCAGGCGCCGTTTGGACGGACAAGTCTGTATTTGTACCCAGCAGCAGCGGATATATAACCATTGACGGTGTAAATGTACCTCTTGTAGATACAGAGGATAATTTCCTTGTATCTATGTCGGTTATGGCTTCCAATAAAACCGTTAAGGGTTATGAATATATCCCAACATCTACTATGTTAGTCCTTGATGTCAGCGCATCTATGGGCAATGGCAATAATGGCAATAAATCTTGGGACGAAATGGTTGAGGCGGCAAACAAGGCTATCCATAGGCTTTTAAATCTTAATAACAATAACCTTGTAGGTGTTGTTCTCTATTCGGGAAACACCTCATCGGGCAGCTCTGATATCGGGCATTCAAGCTTACTTCTTCCGTTAAACCGATATACAACAACTGCTACTAACAATGCAGGAACAAGATGGGATACCAGCGATGATTATCCCGAATATTTAACCGCATCTGATAGTAAGGTAGGCATAAGCTCTGCCGTTACCCCCGCCACATCGGGAAGCAAGAACGTTTCGGGCGGTACATATATTCAGGGCGGTATTTACCGCGCTATGGAAGAGCTTATAGCATCTGATTCTCCTAAAGAGGTTTCTGAGGGCGTTCAGGCAGGCATGGCTTATACTCCGATTGTAGTTTTGATGTCTGACGGTGCACCGACCGCAGGAAACCTTGATTATAATTTCAGCGATGATTCTGATAACCATGAAACCGATATTGGTAACGGAACTGCTACTAATGAGCGTATCGGATTTGTAACACAGCTAACGGCAGCATATGCAAAGGCTAAAATTGATGAGGTCTATGAAAAGGATACCCTTTTCTATACCTTAGGACTTGGTCTTAATTCTCTTAATGATACCAGCGAAGCTATTGCCGAGGCAGTGCTTAATCCCAAAGAAAATAACGGAAATATGAATACCTATTGGGACACATATTTAAATCTCGCAAACAATGCTACTATGTATCTTAGAAGCGAGCAAAATCGTGGGCAGACAAAGTATTATGAACCTGTTGTTAAGAGCGGTTATGTAACTGAAAGCTATAAAAATTATGTAACCCAGTATTTCGAAGCTATACAAACTAATAATGTAAGCTTAGAGCAGTCGCTTCTTAATGCTTTCGAGCAGATTGTTGATGCTATTGTGCTTCAATCGGTCTATTATCCTACCGAAATATCGGGCGGCAGCGCTGATCTTGGTGGATATGTAACATTCCGCGATGAGCTTGGCGAATATATGGATGTTATAAATGTTAAGGGCTTCCTTTTTGAGGATGAAAACGGACATCAAATCCTCCATACAGGCTCAGCACTTGCTAAAAACTTTGTTGAGGGCGGCGGAGAGCTTGGTCAAACCAGCAATCCAAAACCTTTGGGAGATGAGTTCGTTCGCGCCGTTAAAACTCGTTTAGACATCAGCGATACCCTTACAGCGCAAAACCTTATCCGAAACGCATATTATTATAAGCAGCTTATGTATGAAAATGAAAATAATTTCAGCAACTACATAGGCTGGTACGGCGATGAAAACGGAAACTTTGTAGATTTCTGGCACGACGGCCATACCGATACAGAAAAAGCGGTAGCTATAGCAAATGGCGCAAAGTTTATCTATAAATCCTATTGTTATCTCGGCGAAGTAAATGAGGATCTCGGCATTAAAGCATCTGATATGATGTATACCGTTATCCGTGTCAGAGAAACAATAGCCTCTGATGTTGCAGGCACCGCTGTTGGTGAAATTGTTGTTGAAGGAACCATTCCCGCATCCTTAATTCCTACAATTACCTATGAGGTAACATTAGAAGGAAAAACCTATGAGTCAGGTATTAAAGACCTTAAAATAACAGATACTTCTGCTGATTTTCCTGCCCGTATTTTATATGAAGTAGCGCTTCGCGAGGATATCAACGAAATAAATATAGCAGAAAAGGTAAACGCTAACCATAAAAATCAGGATGGCACATATACATTCTATACCAACGACTGGGCATTTGTAGATGTAGATAGCGGTGCTATTGCAGATACCTCTATAAATGCATTTACTCATTTTGAGCCTTCAAATGAAAATGAGCGTTATTACTATCTAACAGATTCCAAAGTTTATATTGATGATAACGGAACACCCTACACCGGGACTGCAAAACCGTCGGGTAGTGGTTATTATCATTCAGAAAGAATTTTTGAAAAGAATAATGGAACTGTTAGCACAAAAATCGTTTACTCTAAATCCTCTCCTGACGCAATAGAACATGCCGAAAAACAGGGAAATGAATGGTTTATAGTCGGCGGAACAGGAAAGCATGAAATTATAGGAGATAAAACTACCCTTAAAGATAATAACAATACCGCAACAAATAAGTTTATTTCCTATCCTAAAATCAAAACTAATGCAGAAAACCCGACAGGCGAACATTCTGCTCACTATTCTGTTGTAACCTTTGGTAACAACGGTAAACTTACAGTAACTCCTGCAACAGGAATAAAACTGACCAAGACCCTTGATGGTAACGATAGCTCTAATCAGACATTTGAATTTAAAATTTCGGGTGCTAATGCTAACGAGCAGTATAAGTTAACCCCCTTAAATGCTGATGGCAGCTTTGGCGAAACTGCAACTGTAAAGGCAGATAGTAACGGTGTTATAACAGTAAATCTTTTGGCTGGCGAAACTGTTTATGTAACAGGACTTGATGCAGGAACATATACCGTAACCGAATCCGACCACGCGACTTACCGTGTGCTAACAATTAACGGACAGGCTACAGAAACAAATAGCACTCTGGTAACTGTTGTTTCTCAAAAAACTTCGGAGGTTTCCTTTCAGAATACCCTTAAAGGTTTTGGTAACCTCTATATAACAAAAGAGGTTGTGAGCGGTCTTGAAGGTCATTCTCTTCCTGCCCACGCTTTAATCACAGAGTTTGATATTACAGTTGACCTTGGCGCTGATTATAAGGGCGAGAAAAACCTCGCCGCGGCTCATTCGGGCGACACTTCGTTGACTACCGTTACAGTAGGTAACGACGGAAAGATAACAGGGCTTAAAATTAAACACGGCGAAACTATTGTTATTAGAAATCTTCCCGAAAACACAACAGCTGTTGTAACAGAGGCGCAGAGCAATAACTATACAGATTCCTATTCAAGCCATAATAAAACAGGCGAGACAATGGATAACGACTCAACTGTAACTATTTTAAAGGATGCTAATGCAACGGTTATTGTAAAGAATACCTATAAACCTACTGAAACCAACCTTCAGATTGGTTTTGAAGGCAAAAAGGAGATGGATGCAACCCATCTTCAGAGCAGTGAGGAATTTAAGTTTATCCTTGAAAAGTACGACGATGCGACTCGCAATTGGACACCTGTCAGCGGCTTTAACGCTTCTGTAGAAATCGAAGCAGGTACAAATTATACAGGCTCGGCAGCAAAAGATATAAACTTTAATAATTTCAGTTTAAATCTTAATTTTACAAGCCCCGGTGTCCATACCTACCGTATTTATGAAGAACCCAATGGCAATGCCGAAATAACCTTTGACCCCGCTATCTATACCTTTGTTATAACGGTAACCGATACAGACGGACAGCTTACTGCTAAAGTAACAGGAAGCACAGTAAGTCAGTCTGGTAGCGACTATATTATAAATGCTAACTTTAAAAATGCTTATCATACAGCACCTGTAATTATTGATGTTCAGAAGATTGTAGAGGACAATACAAAGGCAGAAGTTTCTTTTGCAGGTTATGAGTTCGAGCTTTATGAGGCAAATAGCAGCTGGAATTACAGCGCGGCAGACCTTAAAGAAAGCCGCATAACCGATGCAAACGGTAAAGCTCGTTTTTCGTGGCTTGTAGATAGCGGCGACATAGGAAAAACATATTATTATGTTCTTAAAGAAAAGGTCCCTGCAGGCTATGTAAAAGGCGCTTATGGTTGGGATTATGATACAACCGAAAAGAGAATAACTGTAAAAGTAGACTCTGATAACTCAAACATAACTGTTCAGATAGATGAAAATGCAGTAAACCATTCAGCAACATATGAGTTTACAAATAAATATACAGCAAAAGAAGCGGAAGTTGAAGTTGAAGCTACCAAAACCTTAACAGGTCGCGATATGGAAGCAAACGAATTTACATTTACCGTACAAGACGAGAACGGAAAGGTTATCGCAGTAGGCTTTAATGCGGCGGCTGAAGATTCTCAGAGCGCTGAAATAGCTTTCTATGTAGCCGATGAAAGCGGAAATGCAACAAATGTTCCCTTTAAGCTTACCTATAACAAGGAAGGCATACATCGCTATAAGATAAGCGAGGTAAAGGGCGATACTACAAAAGGTGTAGAATTTACAGACCGCATCTTCGATTTAGTTGTAGAGGTAACAGATGATGGTAATGGCTCTTTAGTAGCTAACTACTATTATGAAGACAGCACCTCGACAGTTATAAACTTCGAAAACAGCTATTCTATAAAAACTCCTACGAGCATTTCTCTTGAAGCAACAAAGCGCCTTACGGGCGACCGTCATATGCTGTTCAGCGAGTTCCATTTCAATATTTTCGAAATGACCGATTCTACATTCGAAACAAAGAAGTCGGAAACTGCAGTAGCAACCGGAGCTAATATCGGAGCCGTCCCTAATGCGGGCGGAGTTGCAGAGTCTATATTTAAATTCTCTCCGATTGAATATACAGCGGCAGGCGTATATTATTATCAGATTTCCGAAGAAAAACAGAATAATGACCTCGGAATTACCTATGATGATAAGGTTTATAATGTAACCGTAACAGTTGCAGATAATCTCGATGGTACACTTACAGCAAAAGCTGATATGGATTCTGACGATATAGTATTCACCAATAAATATACTCCAAGATCTACAAGCAAAGGCTTTGCGGCAAGCAAAGAGCTTGAAGGCAGAACACTCGACGGAAATGAGTTTGAATTTGCTATATTCAATGCAACCGTTAATATAGTAGATAATAAAGAGGTTTGGACCAAAGGTGCTCAGGTAGGCGAGAATGTTAAAAATGCCGCAAACGGCGATATCGTATTCCCTGAGATTACATTTACCGAGAAGGGAACATATCGCTATATCGTAAAAGAGATAGACGGCGGTAAAGGCGGAGTTACCTATGATGAAACAGAGTTTTATGTAACATTTAAGGTAACCGACGACCATAAAGGAAATCTCTCTGTAGAAACAGTTATTACCGATGATGAAGGCAACCTCTCGCAGATTGTTTTCAATAACGAATATACAACCGATAATACCCAAATTGTCATTGAAGCAACCAAAACCTTAGTTGGCCGCGATATGGAAGTAGGGGAATTCGAGTTCGTTATTAAAGACGGCGACAAGATTGTTGCTAAGGGTACCAACAAGGCTGCAAAGGATGCTGTTGCCGCAGATATTGAATTTGAGGCTATTGAATATACCTTAAATGATGTAGGCGAGCATATCTATACTTTAGAGGAAGTTCGTCCCGACGGTAATTTCAAAGACGGTGTTGCCTATGATGATACCGTTATAACCATCAAGGTAGAGGTTAAGGACAACAGAGACGGAACTCTTACCGCATCTGTAGATAAGGCTAAAAATGAGCTTGAGTTTACAAATACCTATAGCGCTGAAAATGTAGAAATCGACCTTTCCAAAACAGCAAAGAAAGAACTCGATGGCCGCGTTCTGAATGATGAAGAGTTTACATTCGAGCTTTATGAGGCTGAAGAAACTGCTGAAAACGGCATAGTTATCGGCGATAAGATTCAGTCGGCTAAGAATGATAAAAACGGAAAGTTTGTCTTCAATAAAATCACCTATACCCAAACAGGAACCTATTTATACGCTGTAAAAGAGGTTAAAGGCGATAAGGGTGGAGTTATCTATGATGAAACGGTTTACTATGTAGTAGTAGAAGTTAAGGATAATCTGCTCGGAAAGCTTGAAGCTGAAGTAACAATCAAAACCTCTGAGGGTGAAAAGGCAGACGCGCTTATATTCAAAAATGCCTATGAAGTAACCGATGCAGGCATAGCTGTTAAGGGCGAGAAGAAGTTAAGCGGAGCTACATTAGCTGATAAGCAGTTTACCTTCGAGCTTTTCGAAGCAAATGAGAAGTTTGAAATCGTTGGTAACGCTGTTAAAACAGCAAAGAATGCTAAAGATGGCTCTATAGTATTCGAAGAGCTTAAATTTACTAAAGCAGGAACATACAGATATGTTATTCTTGAGAAGAACGACGCTCAAGAGGGTTACATTTATGATGATACCGTTTGGTGCGTAACTGTTGAGGTTAAGGATAACGGCGAGGGCGCTTTGGTTGCAGAAAAAACAATTACCAAAAAAGGCGAGAGCGAAGAGAAATCGGAATTCATATTTGAAAATAAATATGATGAGCCGAAAACTCCCGAAATCCCCGAACTTCCCGAAAACCCCGGAACAGGCGTTAATGCAAACATTCTGTTATGGATGATTCTTATGCTCATAAGCGGCGGCTTAATCGGCGCGGCAGCTTTAAGCAAAAAAAGAAGAAAAGCTTAATATAAGCTGATAAAAAGCGACAGGTTTCTGAAAAGAAACCTGTCGCTTTTTTATAATAACTATATTGAAATCGAATTTCATAAACAATTTATCCTCTTCGCAATCCGAGGGGATTTTCTTGACAACATTAAAAAGAAATATTATAATGTGTAAGGAGATATACCAAGTGCCGTTTCGGTTGAGTCTGCACACTTGTTGTGTATGAATGCCGCCGTTGACATGCGGGTATTGAAAACATATTGTTTTCGGGGTGGTTTGTCAAAGCGACGTCTCTTTACAGAGATTGAGCGCTCACTGTCAAAGCATCCTTTCATTTTCATTTTTTGCATACTACACGATAGGCTGCTATCAAATAATCTAAGTAATTAGATTTATAGGAGAGAAGTGCATTTTGCACGAGGGACTTTGACATTAAATCCGCCCGAAGAAATTCGGGCGGATTTTTGTGCCTGTTGCAGAGAATCTGCAACTATGTTATAATTATAAAAAAGGAGGTGCAGTATGGAAAGGTTAATATGTAAATCTTTGTTGTGGAAAATTGGTTTCCCTAACAGAGAAGATTATAATAAAACACTTGACGAAATATTCCTTGCAAATTCTAACAATGATATGCTTTTGGAGTTAGAAAGTTGTTCTTCCAACTGCGAAACCACTTTTGACATTTTGCAACAATATTGGAAATATGAATGTAACGATTTTTCTGTTGATACCTTTGGAAAGTGCTTACTTGAAGATTTGAAAACAATGTATTTCTCAAATATCTTTCCAATCGAAAATTACGCAAAAATGTGTTACGTCTTATGGCAACAATTACCCAGCGAACTTAACACAATAGAGCCATTTCATACTTTAAGTTATGCCGACGACCCACTGTCTTGGAGTGATGAAAAGCTAACGAGAAAACTTTATGAAGAACTTTTTGAGTTTTACAAATAATTTCCCCCTTTTGTTTTGCAATCAGGAATATCAAATAAGAACAAGTAAGGAGAATAAAAATGCCGTATATTAAAATAAAAGCCTATCCAAAGGACGAGGCGATTAAAAACAGAGTAGCCGATAGAATAAATGAGATTTTCTTGGAGTAATGGGGCTGTCCCAAGGAAGCTATAAGCCTTTCCTTTGAGGAAATAGCTCCCGAAAATTGGGAGAAAGAGGTTAAAATTCCCGAAATAGATACTAATGCTGATAAAATGACCATTCTTCACGGCGAAAAGAAATATCTATAATTTTCACCCAAAAGAGGTTAAAATAAGTGAACAAAATAGAAGAAATGCTGTTTTCTCTAAAAGATAACGGCTATAAAGATTTTTGCGCCGCTTTAACACCCTCTGTTTCCGATAGCTTAATAATAGGGGTAAGAGTTCCTGAGCTTAGAAAACTTGCGAAATCCATGCAACAAGAAGAGGCAAGAGAATTTATATCGCAGTTGCCCCATAAATACTATGAGGAAAACAATTTCCACGCTTTTTTAATTGAAAAAATAACTGATATCGACGAATGTGTTTCCGAGATAGACAGATTTCTCCCCTTTGTAGATAACTGGGCTACCTGCGATATGATGTCCCCAAAGGTTTTTAAGAAGAATAAAGAAGCGCTATATAAAGCTATAAAAAGGTGGATAGCATCGGGGGAAACCTATGCCGTTCGCTATGGTATCGTAAGGCTTATGTCGCATTTTTTAGACGAGGATTTTAAGATAGAGCATATGGATTTAGTTGCTTCAGCGCAAAATGAAGAATACTATATCAATATGGCGGTCGCTTGGTATTTTGCAACAGCTTTAGCTAAGCAGTATAACAGCGCCGTTGATTTTATAAAAGAAAGTAAGCTTAAGGTTTGGACACATAATAAGGTGATCCAAAAAGCGAGAGAAAGCCGCCGCATATCCCAAAGCCAAAAAGAATATTTAAATACATTAAAAAGAAAACCGACGGATTAACCGTCGGTTTTGTTGTTTATAATGTAACACCGTCTTTAAAAATAGCAAGTTCGTGCTTGTCTAAAGCTTCGGATTTCGCGTGAATTTCTCCGCTTGACAGAGATAGAACATATCTATAAAGCTTCTTTGCAAGCTCTCCTTTTTCAGTTCCGCTTAAAATTTCTCCCGCATCAAAATCTATCCAGTTTTTCTTCTTTTCAAAAAGGGCTGAGTTGCTGGATATCTTAACGGTAGGAACGGGGCAGCCAAAAGGAGTTCCGCGCCCTGTTGTAAATAAAATCAAATGAGCGCCCGAAGCCGCCAAAGCACAAGAAGCAACAAGGTCGTTTCCGGGGGCTTCCAAAAGGGAAACACCCTTTTCTTTAACCTCTTCTCCATAGAAAAGAACATCTTCTACAGGCGCCGTTCCGCTTTTCTGAACACAGCCTAAGGATTTATCCTCTAATGTGCTGATTCCGCCCGCCTTATTTCCGGGGGAAGGATTTTCATTTATCTTCTCGCCGTATCTCATAAAATATTTTTTGAAATTATTTATAAGAGAAACAGTTTTTTCAAAAATTTCCTTATTTCTGCAACGGTTCATTAAAATCGTTTCCGCACCGAACATTTCGGGAACTTCGGTTAAAATAGTACTGCCGCCGCGGGAAACAAGCTCATCTGAAAATGCCCCCACCAAAGAGTTAGCGGTAATCCCCGAAAATCCGTCGGACCCGCCGCATTTAAGCCCTACAATAAGCTCGCTTGATGGGATTTCTTCGCGGCGAAAGCTATCGGCGTAGCTGCAAAGCTCGCTTACGATTTCTGCTCCGCGCGAAACTTCATCTTCCTCATCCTGGCATACCATAAAGCGAACGCGTTCGGGATCATATTCTCCGAGCACCTTTTTAAGCTCAGCTATGTTGCCGTTTTCGCAACCTAAACCTACGACCAAAACTGCCGCCGCGTTGGGGTGGCGGATAAAGCCGCTGAGCGCCTTTAAGGTGTTATTTTGGTCTTCCCCAAGCTGAGAGCAACCGTAGGGGTGGAAATAGGAATAAATTCCATCTATATTCTCGGTTTTAAATTTCTGCGATACCGCCTCTATCTCTCTGACAATTGAATTAACGCAACCAACGGTCGGGATAATCCAAACCTCGTTGCGAATGCCAACCTTGCCGTCTTTTCGGCGGTAGCCCAAAAAGGTATCGGGCTCTTTTTTTGAAAGAGGAGAAAAGCTCGGCTCATAAGAATAGCTTAAAATATCTCCGAGATTAGAGCTTAAATTGGAGGTATGTATATGCTCTCCCTTTTTTATGTCGGTCTTTGCAGAGCCTATAGGATAGGCATATTTTATAACAGCCTCTCCCGAATTTATATCTTCTATAGCGAATTTATGCCCCGCGGGAATAGGCTCTGAAATGGTAATTTCTTCCCCCGAAATTAAAATGACTTCGCCTTTTGACAAGCTTTCAGTTGCAACTGCAACATTGTCCTTTTCGTGGATTCTTAAAGCCCTCATTTCAGCTCCTCCGAAATAGCCTTAACGGCATCTGCCGCATTTTTTAAAATGGCATCAAGGTAATTAGAAACAGCCTCTGTAAAGCCCTCATATTTGGAAAGGTCCTCGCCCCAGAACGCTGTATTTTGAGCTGTTTTCTCGACAAAATCAGCCTTTTTGGAATTTTTAGAGAAGAATTTTAAAACCTCCATGTCATCATGAACGGTATAAACGTCGCCGTTTTGTCGTGTAGCATAAAGTCCGTCTTCTTTTAGGGTTTCAGAAGAATAAAATGCTAAAAGAGCGGCAAAAGAGAAGGTAAGACCTTTCGGGATAATGCCGTTTTTATTATAGAAGTCCTTAAATGTAGGAAGAACTCTTGTTTTCCATTTGGAAACCGAGTTTAAAGAGATAGAAAGAAGAGAATGGTCTAAAAAGGGATTTTCAAATCTCTCTAAAACGCTCAGAGTAAAAGCGTTAACCTCTTCTTTAGGTAAAGAAATAAGCGGAGCTATTTCCTTTTCGATAACGCTCCTCATAAATGAGCCGACCGACTTATCTTCCATACAGTCGCGAACGATATCAAGCCCCGAAAGATAGCCTATAAGGCTTCCCGAGGTATGAGCGCCGTTTAAAATGCGGACCATTCTTTCTCTGTAGGGCTTTAAATCGTTTGTAAAAACAACGGGGAGAGAGGCTTTCTCAAAGGGAAGGTCTTTTTTAACCCTTTCATCTCCCTCGATAACCCATAAGCCGAAAGGCTCTCCGATATCTAAAAGCTCGTCGCGATATCCTAAGGACTCGAAAATACCCTCCGCTTCGTCTTTAGCATAGCCCGTAACGATTCGGTCAACTAAAGTATTGCAGAAGATATTGCTTTCCTTTATCCAAGCTTTAAAGCTTTCGGGAAGATTCCATAAATCGCAAAGCTTTAAAATACATTCCAAAAGCTTCTTTCCGTTATTTTCGATAAGCTCAACGGGCAAAAAGATAAGTCCCTTCGATTTATCTCCGCCGAAATATACGAACCTTTGATAGAGAAATTTTGTAACCTTGCCGGGGAATGAATCGGGAAGCCCCTCTATATGGTCGTCTTCCTTGAAAACGATACCTGCTTCGGTAGTATTGGAGATAACAAAACGGAGAGAATCGAGCTTGGAAAGCTCGTTCATTTTATCTTCCTCTTCGCAGGAAACCGCCGACTGAATAGAGGTTATAACGCGACTTTCATTAACCGTTTTACCGCCGTTCTTTCCGCGGAGCAAAACAGTATAAAGGCAATCCTGTTTGTAAAATCTCTCTAAAGAGCCCATGGTAATAGGCTTTACAAGAGCAATATTTCCGTTAAAATCGGTTTTTTCATTTAAAATATCTATCATCCAATCAGCAAAGGCGCGGAGAAAGTTTCCTTCTCCGAACTGAATAACCTTAATAGGACGATTTATTTTTTCATAAACTTCGTTTATATTCTTCATTTTTCCCTCTTAATCTATCGAAAAATATTTAACTGCATTGTTATAGGAAATGTCGCGAACTAAAGCGCCAGCAGTTTCAATATCATCGGGATACTCGCCGTCTTCTATCCAACCGCCTATAACGTTGCATAAAATTCGGCGGAAATATTCATGTCTTGTATAGGAAAGGAAGCTGCGAGAATCTGTAAGCATACCGATAAAGTTTCCAAGCACCGAAAGGTTAGCAAGGGATTTTATCTGATCTTCCATTCCGATTTTGTTATCATTAAACCACCAAGCAGAGCCGTGCTGAATTTTGCCCGCAATCTCAGTTCCCTGGAAGCAGCCTAAAATGGTATCGAGCATTTCGTTATCAGCAGGGTTTAAGGAATAAAGAATAGTTTTAGGAAGCGCGTTTTCGCTTATCAAAGCGTTCATAAAGAGAATAATCTCTTCGCCGCAGGAAACACCCGAAATGCAGTCGAATCCCGTATCGGGACCTAATTTCTTGAACATAGGAGTATTTGTGTTTCTCCTTGCGCCGTAATGCAGCTGCATTACGATATCTCTCTTAGCATATTCTTTTCCTAAATGTAATAAAACAGCTGTTTTGTAAGAGTCAGCCTCTTTTTCGGAAATCTCTTTTCCATTTAAAGCCTTTTTGAATATAGCCTCTATTTCCTTTTCACTAGCTTCTGCAAAAACTACCTTGTCAAGCCCGTGGTCAGAAGCGCGGCAACCGAGAGAGCAGAAATGGTCAAGTCGTAAAGAAAGAGCCTTTTTAACATCTTCTACAGAGCTGATTTCAATTCCTGCTGCTTTTCCGAGCGCCGAAATATAATCTGTAAAGCCCTCTTTATCAATGTTAACAGCCTTGTCGGGTCTGAAAGAGGGGAGAACCTTAACGGTAAAGGTCGAATCCCATTTTAATTTTTCGTGCCACTCTAAGGAATCAATAGGATCATCGGTAGTTCCAATCATTTCAACATTCGAGCGCATAATAAGGTTTCTAACAGAGAAGCTATCCTCTTTAAGCTTCTCGTTGCAAAGGTTCCATACCTCTTCAGCTGTCTCGCCGTTTAAAACACCGTCATATCCGAAATAATTTTTAAGCTCTAAATGAGTCCAATGATACATCGGGTTTCCGATAAGACGCGGCATAGCCTCCGCAAAATGCTGAAACTTAACGCGGTCGGAAGCAGAGCCTGTTATCTCTTCTTCCGGAACACCGCAGCTTCTGATAACGCGCCATTTATAATGGTCGCCGCCGAGCCAAACCTGAGTTATATTTTCGAATTTTCTGTCTTCAAAAATTTCTTTTGGATTAATATGGCAATGATAGTCGATAATTGGCATATCAGCCGCATAATCGTGATAAAGTTTTTTCGCCGTAGAATTTTGAAGCATAAAGTCTTTTTTAATAAACTTCAATTTAAAAACACCTCTTATTTGAAATATTCTTTTAAATACTCTTTAGTGCCGCATATCATCTCATCGAATAAGCTTTTCGCATCCTTAAAGGAAAGCTCTTGAATTCTGCTGTCGGCAGAGAATGCCTTAAATGCTAAATCCAAATCTCTCTGGAGACCTGCTTCAACAGTCATATCCTGAACTGCAGCAGCGGAAGAAACGAGTCCTAAAATGGAATCGGGAATAGCGCCTGAAACAACGGGCTGAACGGTATCAGAGGTGAATATAGCGTTAGTTTCAACAACAGTTCCCAAAGGAAGATTTGAAATCTGTCCGCGGTTGGGGAGGTTAACGTTGGTAACTAAATCGCCAAGACCTGAAATCGCCTGCATCTGGCGAACACCCTCTTCGCCCGAATGAACAAGGTCTAATTTCTCTGTACCGTCTTTTAAGAGTTTGCTTTTCTCGAGGCGATCGCCTAAATCCTTAATTCTCCAATCAACATCGGTAAGGCCGAATTTCCAAGAATTTACAAGCTCGGGAGTCTTGCTGTACCAAGCCGAAGGGCAGAATTCAGAGAGATGGCGATCTCCTGCTGCTGCTATTATACCATATTTTAAGAAAAGATGATACTTAACCCAGTTACAATTTCTGAAAACATTATTCATCCAGTTGTCATCTTTAACGGCTTCGGTTTCAACATAAATATACTTTTCAGCGTATTTTTTGTATAAAGGCATCAAATCGATGTTTTTGTAATGAGCGGAAGTTAGCCAAGTGAAATGGTTAATACCGATAACATTAACCTTAATTTCATCTCTCTCTACATCTTTAATTCCTGCAAATTCTTCAAGCGCTGCGGCTAAAATCTTCTGAGTTCCGAAAACCTCGTGGCAGCAGCCGAAAGCCTTTATTTCGGGGAATACCTTATAAAGAGTATTGGTGCAAACTGCCATAGGGTTAGTATAGTTTATAACCCAAGCATTGGGAGAATATTTCTTTATAGCATTCGCTATGTATTCATACATAGGAATAGTTCTGAGCGAACGGATAACTCCTCCGGGGCCTGTAGTATCGCCTACAGCCTGATAGATGCCGTATTTCTCGGGAGCGTGAACATCAACTCGCATCTCCTCAAAGGTTGCGGGGAGAATTGATATTATAACGAAATCAGCGCCCGTTAAAGCCTCTCCGATTTCTTTAACAGCTCTGTAGGTCCATTTGCCCGCATTGGGATAGTTTTTATTTATGCTGTTTCCTATAAGCTCGTTATCAACAGCCGCCGAGTAATCAATATCATAAAGGTCAACAGTTCCCGAGAGATTGTCGGTTAATGCTAAGTCCTTCATTAAGTTCCAAGCCCAGCCTCTGGAGCCGCCGCCTATATAGGCGAGTTTTAATTTTGCGCTATCGTTTTTCATATTATCCTCCTAAAATGGTATTTTCAAGCCTATATTATCACAATTTTTCATTGACAACCACTATAATTTTGGGGTATTATAATAAAAAACACGAAAATATTAAGATTTTGAGGTTGTATATGAAAAACAGCGTACATACAGAGGATAGCTTCTTTTCCTATAGACGAACCTATAAGCGGAATATAAGCGAGGCTCATTATCATTATAATTATGAAATATATTATCTCATAAACGGCGCAGTGCGCTATATTATTGAAGATGAAATATGGGATTTAAAGGCGGGAGATATGGTTCTTATTCCTAAAATGACAACCCATAAATCGATAAGAACGCCCGGAAGCAATACCGAAATTCCAACCGAGCGATATCTTATTTCGCTAAAAGGCGAGGATATTCCAAATGAGCTTATTTCCTGCTTCGAAAAATATTTCTACCGACCCGAGGGCGAAGCGGGAGCGAGAATAAGGGCTTTATTCGATGATTTATATAGAGAGCGCGTAAGAGAGGATAAATTAAGCCCCCTTTCCAATCAGGCAAATCTTATTAAAATTTTATGCGAGCTTTCGCGAATGCCCTTAAGCGATTTCAAAAAAACGCCCCTTTCCAAAAACGACCTTTTAATGCAGGATGCTATCGACTATATAAAGAAGCACTTGGAAGAGGATTTAACCCTTTCCTTTATGGCGAAGCATTTTGCCTTTTCCAAAGAATATTTCTCAACCATATTTAAAATATCTACAGGCTTTGGCTTTAATGAATATTTAAACCAAATGAGAATAGCAAAGGCGAGCCATCTTTTAACCGAAACCGATAAATCTGTAACCGAGATAAGCTCTCTCTGCGGATTTAATGATAGCAACTATTTTTCTGCCGTTTTCAAAAAAATTATGGGAATTACCCCCCTAAAATACAGGCAGAGCTATAAAATTGGTGGTTTTTTACCGTAATAAAGCGATTTTCCCTTGACAAAGAGATAATTATAATATAAAATTATTTTGTATTATTTTAAAAGAAAGGTGAGCAGAATGCTTTTAAATACCGCGTATCGATTTTATTACTATACCGAAAAAGCGAACTGTCTGTTTACCTGTAAAACAGCCGCGGTCTAATTCGCGTGTTTTGAAAAAAGTATTCAGAAGCTCGCTTTCGGTTTAAAACTGATAGCGGGTTTTTTTAATAGAAAGGAAAGAATATGTTTTCTGAAAGAATGATGGAACTTGGCAAGAAAAGCTCGGTTATCAGAGAAATTTTTGAATACGGCAGAAAAAGAAAAGCTGAAATAGGAGCTCAGAATGTTTTCGATTTCAGCTTGGGAAATCCAAGCATTCCCGCTCCGAAAAAATTCGATGAAACAATGATAGAGCTTTTGAAAAATGAAAGCTCGGTTTCGCTTCACGGATATACCTCTGCCGCGGGAGATGACGGGGTAAGAGAGATGGTTTCTGAATATATCGAAAAAACTCATAGCTTCGCTATCCCTAAAAATTTAATCTATATGACTTGTGGCGCGGCGGCGGCTTTAACAATAACCTTAAACGCCTTATACACTGAGGGCGATGAAATAATCCTCTTAGCTCCCTATTTTCCCGAATATAAGGTTTTCTCAGAAAAAGCGGGCTTTAAGGTAAGAGAGGTTAAATGCCATAAAGATACAATGCAGATAGATTTTGATGGGTTAAAGGCGGCTTTAAACGAAAAAACAAAAGCGGTAATCATAAATTCGCCAAATAACCCTACAGGGGCGGTTTACCCCGAAAAGGACATAAAAAAGCTTTCAGATATCTTAAAAGGAACAAAAACCTTTATTATTGCCGACGAGCCATATAGAGAGCTTTATTACGGAAATGATTCGGTTCCTTATATTCCGAAATATTATAAAAATACAGTTGTTTGCTATTCATTCAGCAAATCTCTCTCCATACCGGGCGAGAGAATAGGATATATTGCGGTATCTCCTGATTGTGATGGCGCGCCCGACCTTTTTGCCGCAGTTTGCGGTGCGGGCAGAGCATTAGGCTATGTTTGCGCGCCGAGCATTTTGCAAAAGGCGGTAGCTAAAAATTTAGGTCTTACCTCGGATATAAATGCCTACAGAGAAAACAGAGATATTTTATATAATGCGCTTCAAAAAATCGGATATAAATGCATAAGCCCCGACGGCGCCTTTTATCTCTTCGTAGAAGCGCTAGGCGGCGATGCAAAAGCCTTTTGCGAAAAGGCTAAAAAGGAAGAGCTTTTATTAGTTCCGAGCGATGATTTCGGAGTTTCAGGGTATATACGCATTTCATATTGCGTTGATAAAGATATGATTAAAAGGTCAATTCCTCATTTTGAAAAGGCCTTTAAGGGAGAATAATAATGAACAGTTTAGAAAAGGCAAGAAAAGCGATAGACGAAATAGATTCCGAAATGGCGGAGCTTTTCGAGAAAAGGATGGACGCGGTCAAAGAGGTTGCGGCATATAAAAAGGAGTGCGGTCTTCCCGTTTTCGACGCAGGCAGAGAAAACCTCATAATCGAAAAGAATTCGAAAAGGGTTAAAAACGATGATTACCGCCCCTATTATGTAAACTTTCTAAAAAGCAATATGGAGCTTTCCAAGGCTATGCAAAACCGCATTTTAAACGGAATGACGGTAGCCTACAGCGGTGTTGAGGGCGCCTTTGCCCATATCGTTTCTAAAAAGATTTTCCCAACAGCCTCTTTCAAGGGCTATTCCGATTTCCGCGCAGCCTATGAAGCGGTAGAAAAAGGCGAATGCGATTGCGCCGTATTGCCTGTTGAAAACAGTTCAAACGGCGATGTCGGTTTGGTTATGGATTTAGCCTTTTTCGGCTCTTTACATATCAACGGAATTTATGATGTCGGAGTTGTTCAGAATCTCCTTGCAGTTAAAGGAACAACGATGGACGAGGTTAAAAGGGTAATAAGCCATCCTCAGGCGCTCGGCCAATGCGCCGAATATATTAGAAAGCACGGGTTTGAAACGGTCGAAGCAGTTAATACCGCTGTTGCAGCTAAAGAGGTTGCCGCTTTAGGACGGCACGATACTGCCGCTATAGGAAGCGATGAAGCTGCCGAAAAGTATGGGCTTAAAAAATTAGAGGCTCATATAAACGGAAGCAATACAAATACTACCCGTTTTGCAGTTTTCGCGAGAACTGAAAAATCAAAATCTAAAGCAGATAAGCAGTTTGTTATGACCTTTACCGTTAAAAACGAAGCGGGAGCTTTAGGTAAAGCAGTATCGGTTATAGGTGAGCACGGATTTAACCTCAGAGCCTTAAAAAGCCGACCTACAAAGGAGCTTGTCTGGAGCTATTATTTCTATGCCGAAGGAGAAGGCGCTATCCATTCTCCCGAGGGCGAGGAAATGTTAAAGGACCTTAAAAAATTCTGCAACGAGCTTAAGGTTTTAGGAAGTTTTGAAAAGGAAGTTTCTTTATGAAAAGAATAATACCCGTTAAAACTCATGACGGCGCATATAACATATATCTCTATAGAGGCGCTCTTTCAGATGTCGGACGGCTTCTTAATTTAAACCGCAGAGTAATGGTCGTTACCGACAGCGGCGTTCCGAAAGAGTATTCCGAAGCGGTTTTAAAGGCGGCTTCAGAGGGATATATAGTAGAGTTTCCCCAAGGGGAAAAATCCAAAACGATGAAAACCTTCGAGCAAATTTTATCGGCATTAACCGAAAACAGCTTTTCCCGCGCTGATGCGGTAGTAGCCGTAGGCGGAGGGGTAGTAGGAGATATCGCGGGCTTTGCCGCCGCCTCGTATATGCGCGGAATAGATTTCTATAATATCCCGACAACCCTTTTATCTCAGGTAGATTCCTCTATCGGCGGAAAAACCGCCGTTGACTTCGGAGGATATAAAAATATCATTGGCGCCTTTAAGGCTCCGAATGCGGTTGTAATCGACCCTGATACATTAAAAACCTTAGACCCCCGTCAGATATCAAACGGAATGGCAGAGGCTTTAAAAATGGGGCTTACAAGCGATAAAAAGCTTTTCGATATTTTTGAAAATAAAAACCCTTTTCAGCAGATAGAAGAGGTTATTTTCCGCTCCCTTTCGGTTAAAAAAAGGGTAGTAGAAAAGGATGAAAAGGAAAAAGGCCTTCGCAAGATCTTAAATTTCGGACATACCGTAGGTCATGCTGTTGAAATGGCAAACCCCGAGCTTTTCCATGGAGAATGCGTAGCTTTAGGAATGACGGTCTTCATAAGCGATGATTTAAAAGATAGGCTTATCTCTGCTTTGAAAAAGCTATCCTTGCCGACAGAAATTAGCGAATCTCCCGAAGCTTTAAGGCAAGCAATAGAGCATGATAAGAAAAAATCGGGCAAGAAAATAAGCATAGTAACCGTGCCTAAAATCGGCAAATGGGCTATGAAAGAAATGACAGCAAAGGAAATTATTTCTAAAATCAAGGAGGCGGCAAAATGAGCAATTCTTACGGAAATGCCTTAAAGGTAACCCTTTTCGGTGAAAGCCACGGTCCTGAAATCGGCATCGTTATAGATGGCCTTGTAGCGGGAACAAAAATAAGCGAGGAAAGAATAAAGGAGAAGCTTTCTCTTCGCCGTCCGAGCGGAAATATTTCAACTCCGCGAAGCGAAGCCGACGAATTCAGAATAGTAAGCGGTGTTTTCGAAGGCAAAGCGACAGGCTCCCCGATAACGATTTTAATTCCCAATAAGGATACCCGTTCAAAGGATTACAGCGCGGCAAGATATATCCCCCGCCCATCTCATGCCGATTATACCGCATTTATTAAATACGGCGGAAATGAAGACTATCGCGGCGGCGGACATTTCAGCGGAAGAATAACCGCGGCTTTAGTTGCGGCAGGCGCCGTTATATCGGGAGCGCTCGAAGAAAAGGGCATTAAAATAGGTACCCATATTAAAAGCATCTATGGAATATGCGACCGCGAATTCTCCGAATATAATAAGGATATAGATTTGTTAAATAGTATGCTTTTCCCCGTTTTAGATGAGAAAATGGGCGAGGAAATGACAAAGGCTATACTCAAAGCAAGAGAGGAAAGCGATAGTGTCGGCGGAGTTTTGGAAACCGCGATAACAGGTCTTCCCGTAGGACTCGGAGAGCCTTGGTTTGATACAGTAGAAAGCTGTCTTTCTCATATCCTGTTTTCCGTTCCCGCCGTTAAAGGTGTTGAATTCGGAGATGGCTTCGAATTAGCAAATAAAAAGGGCAGCGAGGTAAACGATGCTTTTACCTATAAAGATGGTACAGTTTCAACCGAAACTAACCATATGGGCGGCATTTTAGGCGGAATAACAAACGGTATGCCCGTAATCTTCCGCTGTGCTCTAAAGCCTACGCCTACTATCGGAAAAGAGCAAAAAACAGTTGACATTAAAAGCGGGAAAGACATAACCCACGCTTTTGTCGGCAGACACGATCCTTGCATAGTTCATAGAGCAAGAGCGGTTATAGATGCGGCATCTGCAATCGCAGTTTACGACCTTATTTTAAGGCGGAAAGCGGGAGAAATCTAATGGAATATGGCTTAATAGGCGAAAAGCTAGGACATAGCTATTCTGCCGAAATCCACCCCCTTTTGGGCTATAATTATGAATTGAAAGAGCTAAAGCCCGAAGAAGTAGAGCCTTTTTTAAAGAAAAGAGATTTCAAGGGAATAAATGTAACAATTCCTTATAAGCAGGTTGTTATGAAATATCTCGATGAGATAGACGATAAAGCCTTGGAAATCGGTGCTGTTAATACTATCTGTAACCGCGATGGCAAGCTTTGCGGCTATAATACCGACTTTGTCGGAATGAAAGCCCTTATAAAAAGAACGGGTGTTTCATTAAATGGCAAAAGGGTTTTAATTGCAGGAAGCGGAGGCACCTCTAAAACCGCCGCCGCCGTAGCGAAAAGTCTTGGCGCGGCTTCGGTTTACCGCCTTTCGAGAAGCGAAAAAGAGGGCTGTATTACATATAAGCAGGCAGAAAATATGGGGGCAGACTTTTTTATAAATACAACCCCCTGCGGGATGTATCCCAATGTTTTATCCGAAAGCATGGATATAAACCTTTTAAAAGACCTTAAAGGAATGGTAGATGCGGTTTATAATCCTTTGAAAACAGTATCTGTTAAAAAGGCTTTAAAAAGAGGTCTCCCCGCCGAGGGTGGGCTTTATATGCTTGTAGTTCAGGCAGTTGCGGCGGCAGAAAAGTTTTTAGATAAAAAAATATCCCAAGATGAAACCGAGCGGATATATAATATAATTTTAAAAAGTAAAGAGGAAAAATCGCTATGACAATAGCAGTTATAAACGGACCTAATCTCAATCTTTTAGGGGTAAGAGAGCCCGAAATATACGGAAATAAAGGCTATAAGGATTTATGCCGTGAAATTAAAAAATACGGAAAAGCTAAAGGCATAAAAATACTTACCTTTCAGTCAAACCATGAGGGAGCCTTGGTCGATTATATCCAAAGCCTTCTAAAAAAGGCAGACGGTATAGTTATAAATCCGGGAGCCTATACCCATACAAGCGTTGCTATCTTAGATGCCTTAAAGGCTGTAAATATAAAAACCGTAGAGGTGCATATCTCCGAGGTTTCCGAGAGGGAAGATTTCAGACAGGTAAGCTATATAAGAGATTACTGCGCTAAAACCATAACGGGCCACGGAACAAAGGGATATACCGAAGCTATCGACTTTTTGTGCGGTGAGGAGAATGTATGACAGTTGTTATAAAACCCTCAAAGGCGAAAGGCATTATTTCGGCTCCGCCCTCAAAATCTGCGGCGCATAGAGCCTTAATCTGCGGCGCGTTATCAGAAAAAAGCGTTATAAAAAACATAGCCTATTCAGAGGATATTAAGGCAACCCTAAGGGCGCTTAGAGCCTTGGGCGCTGAAATAGAAGAAAAGGGCGAAGAGGTTATTATAGGCGGACTTTTAAAAAATGATATAAGGAGCGCCGAAATTAACTGCTCTGAAAGCGGAAGTACCCTTCGTTTTATAATCCCAATAGCTATGCTTTTTGATAAAAAAATAACCCTTACGGGCGAGGGAAGGCTTTTAAAGCGTCCGCAAGATGTATTTAAAGAGCTTTTTGAAAAAATGCCCGTAACCTTTAAACAAAACGAAAACAATATAGTTTTAAAAGGACCTATAAAAAGCGGGAATTATCGTCTTCGCGGCGATGTTTCGAGCCAGTTTATAAGCGGACTTTTGTTTTCCCTTCCGAATACGAAAGGAAACAGCGAAATAGAGCTAACAACTGCCCTTGAAAGCAGCCCCTATATAGATTTAACAAGAGAGATATTAAGAGAGTTCGGAATTGAAACCGATTATAGCGATGGTGTTTTTTCTGTAAAAAGCGGAAAATTCCAAAACCGCGAGTTTGTAGTTGAGGGCGACTATTCCAATGCGGCAGTATATTTCCTTTTAAATGAAATAGGCGGAGAGGTAGATGTTAAGGGCTTAAAGGAAAACAGCTCTCAGGGAGATAGCGTTTGCAAGGAATATTTAAGAAAACTTAAGGAAAACAAAAATGAGCCTTTAGACCTTTCCGATTGCCCCGATTTAGCCCCCGTTTTATTCGCGGCGGCGGCAGTTTTCGGCGGCGGGAAATTCGTCGGAACAAAAAGGCTTAAAATAAAAGAGAGCGACCGCATAGCAACTATGCGGGAAGAGCTTAAAAAATTCGGTATAAATTTAATAGAAGAAGAAAACAGCGTAATAGTAGAAAAAGGAACTCTTAAAGCGCCAACTCAGCCGCTTTACGGACATAACGACCATAGAATAGTTATGGCGATGACCGCCCTTTCTACCATAACGGGGGGAGAAATCCGCGGCGCTGAAGCGATAGCGAAAAGCTATCCCGATTTCTTTGAAAAATTGAAGATGCTTTCAGTCAGCATCGAAGAAAAGGGACTGTAAAAGATGGAGCTTAATAAAAATAAAAGAATATTGATAGTCGGACTCGGACTTATCGGCGGAAGCTATGCTATGGCGCTTAAAAATAAGGGTTATAGGGTTTCTGCTATAACAAAGGAAAAGGAAGATATTGATTTTGCTTTAAGAAGCGAAATTATCGACGAGGGAACAACCGAGGTAAACGAAGATATTGTAGGAAAGGCAGATATAATTGTTTTCGCGCTTTATCCTCATATCTTTATAGATTGGATAGAAAAGCATAAGGATAAAATAAAGGAAGGGGCTGTCTTAACCGATGTAACGGGCGTTAAAAGCTCTATAGTTAAAAGGGTGCAGGATATAATCGGCGAAAGAGCTGAGTTTATCGCGGCTCACCCTATGGCAGGTAAAGAGAAAAGCGGGGTTGAAAACAGCGATAGCAGTATTTTCGAAAATGCAAACTATATAATAGTTCCTACCGAGAAAAATACCAAATATGCTATAACAATCTGCCGCAATTTAGGCGAAACCCTCGGCTTTAAAAGAATATCCACTCTATCAGTTGAGGAACACGATAAGATGATAGCCTTTCTTTCTCAGCTAACTCATTGTATCGCGGTATCTTTAATGTGCGCAAATGAAAATGAAGATTTAGTAAAATATACGGGAGACTCTTTCAGAGATTTAACCCGAATAGCAAGAATAAATGAGAATATGTGGAGCGAATTGTTCCTATTAAACCGAGAGGCTTTAATAGAAGAAATGGAGTCTTTTAAGGAAAGCTTTGATAAAATATATAAAGCCATCAAAGAAGAAGATGCTGAAACAATTAAAGAAATGATGCGGCTTTCGACAAAGCGTCGGGAACTGTTCGATAATAAGATATAAAGGAGATAATATATTATGAATATGAATTTTATTAGAAAGCTTCCTATTCCTAAGGATATAAAGGAAGCATATCCCTTAACAGCCGAAATGGAAAGGGTAAAATCATTAAGAGATAAGGAAATAAGAGATGTTTTTGAGGGAAAATCCGATAAATTTATCCTCGTTATAGGTCCTTGCTCTGCCGATAACAAAGAATCTGTTCTCGATTACATAGGCAGACTTAAAAGGGTAGAGGAAAAGGTTTCGGATAAGATTATAATTATTCCCAGAATCTATACCAATAAGCCGAGAACAACAGGCGATGGCTATAAGGGAATGCTTCATCAGCCCGATCCCAATGAAAACCCCGATATGTTAAAGGGTATTGTTGCAATAAGAGAGCTCCATATGACAGCCCTCAGAGATTTCGGACTTTCTTCTGCTGATGAAATGCTCTATACCGAAAACCACCGTTATCTGTCCGACCTTTTATCCTATGTTGCAGTAGGAGCGCGTTCGGCAGAAAATCAACAGCATAGATTAACCGCAAGCGGACTTAAAATACCGGTAGGGCTTAAAAACCCTACGGGCGGAGATATCAGTGTTTTAATGAATTCCGTTACCGCCGCTCAGCATAAGCATATGTTTATTTACCGCGGCTGGGAGGTTGAAAGCGAGGGTAACCCCTTAGCCCATGCAATTTTGCGCGGCTTTACCGATAGCGCAGGCCATAATGTTTCAAACTATCATTATGAAAACTTGGTTGACCTTTTAGAGCGCTATAATAAAAGCGGACTTGTAAATCCTGCCGTAATCGTTGATACTAACCATGCAAACTCGGGCAAACGCTATTTAGAGCAGATAAGAATTGCTGAGGATATAATGAACAGCCGCAATCAGAATAGCTCTCTTCGCCCCTTTGTTAAAGGCCTTATGATAGAAAGCTATATTGAAGACGGCGCGGGTAAAGCAGAAAACCATCTTTACGGTCAGTCGATAACCGACCCCTGCCTTGGCTGGGAGAAAACCGAAAACCTTATTTTCAAAATTGCTGACAGCGTAAAATAATGGAAAAGCATTATTATTCGCTCTCCGAGCATTTAAAGGAGCGCTTTGGAGAAAAGGTTTATAAGCTTTCGCTTTCGGGCGGTATGACCTGCCCCAATCGCGATGGAACTATTGGAGATAGAGGCTGTATATTTTGCTCAGAGAGCGGCTCGGGTGAATTTTGCGCCGACTCGGAAATGAGCATTTCCGAGCAGATAAAAACTGCTAAAAAATTAGTAAAAAATAAAGCAAAAAGTGGAAAATTTATTGCATATTTTCAATCGTTTTCGAACACCTATGCGCCCGTAAATTACCTTAGAAAGATTTTTACCGAAGCTATAAATAATCCCGAAATCGTAATGCTCTCCATAGCGACTCGGCCCGACCTTTTATCTTCAGAGGTTATAGCCTTATTAAAAGAGCTTTCCTTAATAAAGCCCGTTTCGGTTGAATTAGGGCTTCAAACGATGCACGAAAAAACCGCTGATTATATAAGAAGAGGTTATTCTTTACCCGTATTCGAAAAGGCTGTAAAAGACCTTAAAGAAGCGGGAATAGAAACGGTAGTTCATTTAATTATAGGGCTGCCAAATGAGAGCGAAGAAGAGATATTTAAAACGGCGGAATACGTAGGCTCCCTTGGAATAAACGGGGTTAAATTTCATATGCTCTATGTAGTAAAAGGGACCGACCTCGAAAAGGACTATTTAAGCGGAAATGTTCCTCTTTTCTCCTTGGAGGAATATACCCGCGTTTTAGGGGAGTGTATCCGCCGAATACCTAAAAGCGTTGTTATTCACCGCATAACGGGCGACGGCGCGAAAAAAGACCTTATCGCCCCTTTGTGGACAGCCGATAAGAAAAAAGTTTTAAACTATATAAACCGCGAGTTTGAAAGAATTTCTCTTTCCCAAGGCGACAAAGCAAAATAAAAAGCCCCGATTTTCGGGGCTTTTTGCTATTTATTTTCTAATATAAATTCGTGGACACTATCGGGAGAAATGTCGAAAACAAAGGCAATCTCATCATAAAGAAGCTTCTGAGCTTCCTTTAAGAGATATTCATCGCATTGATGAAGCTTTTTCTTGTTTTCGGTTTGTTCTATTTTCTTCTCGTAAAGCGTTTTAATAATTCCCGCAATCCTTATCTGGTCGCCAAGCGCCATAAGCTCATTATATTTCTGCCGTCTTAAAGCGTCGTTAGGGATATATTCTTCACCTTTTTCGGGGAAATTTTTAATAAGGGATAAAAGCGCCTCTTTTGTCATCATATGCCGCATTTTCGAAATAAGCTTATCATTAGATTTTGGCACATAAATTTTCATATTACCATTGAAAATCGGCTCAAGAACAAAGCAGACTTCTGCTTTTCCCAAATATTCTTTTTCCGTTTCGGAGGTTATCTTGCAAGCCCCCGATGTTGAGTACATTACTGCATCTCCGCACTTAAACATAAAGCACCTCTTAGTAAATCGTTGCAATATAATGATAACATTTTTTGAAAAATAAATCTAATAGGCAAAATAACCAAAAATCTAAGTCTTGAAGTGGCTTATATTTCTATGCTAAAATAAAAGACAGAGCTAAAGCTTCTGAATATCAATATGAATGTCCTGAAGGCGCTTGTCAATCTCGGAAATCTCTTCTGCGCATTTTTGTAAATCGTTTTTGAGATTTTCGGGAAGCTCCTTTTTTTGCTTGTAGCGAAGCTTATGCTCCAAGCTTGCCCACATATCCATAGCTATAGTTCTGAACTGCACCTCAACGGTAACCTTCTCTGTACGGTCGGATAAAAATATCGGCACCTTTAAAACAAGGTGAAGGCTTCTGTATCCGTTTGGTTTGGGATTTTTTATGTAGTCCTTGCGGCGAACTAAAATTATATCGTCCTGATTTAAGAGAATGTTTGCCACCTTATAAACATCGTCGATATAACAGCAAACAACCCTTATTCCCGCAATATCGTTAAGATTTTCTATAGCTGCCTGAATTGAAATATCAATGCCGTTTTTCTCAAGCTTTGTAAACATACTTTGCGGAGATTTAAGGCGGGACTCTATGTGATGAATAGGATTATGGTCATACCTTACTCGGAATTCCTCATTTAGAATATCAAGCTTCGTTTGGACCTCTCTTATTGCGGCTGAATATTTATGCTGAAGCTCGATATAATCTCTGAAGGTTTCCAGCTTTTCCTTGTTTTTAGCAAGGGTAGAAAAATCCTCAGGTGAATAGCTTTTTTTATTCATTTATATTTTCCTCCGTTGTTTCAGTAATAGTAGGGATAAGCCGACGCGCTATTTTCCCTTTACCTCTTCTTTTTATATAGAAATAACCTATAACGCTGAAAACAGATGCGCCTATAAAGTTTACAAAAAGGTCTTCCATTGTATCGAAAAGCCCGATATCAAGATATCCTTTGATTTGAAGCGGCGTGCCGTTTACAACTGTTTGAGCTATATCCTTTACAGGATATGGGATATTGCTTTTGGTAGGGTCTAAAAGGGTAGAATAAAAGCTGTTTATAACGGTGTCCTTTTGCATATCGGCTACCAAAATATTATCTACCGCGAATTCGAAAAACTCCCAGAATACGCCGACTGTCATTGAAAAGCAGAAAGCAACCAGAGCCACAAAGACGGGAGAAAGAGAAAATTTAATCGTAGGTTTTCGATTAAGAATATCAATAAGCGAAAAACCGATAGCGGCGCAGAGGAAGCCCCATGTTGTATGAAGGATAGTATCCCAATGGGGAACGCTTATATAATAGGAGCCGAGCTCGCCTAATATTTCGGCGGCAAAGATAAAACAGAGAATTATAATTTCCAAAGCATCGGGGAAATCAATATGTAGCCTTTTTTCTAAAAAAGACGGAACTGCAAAAAGCAAAAGAACTAAAAGGCAAACGAACATATTTTCATAGTTTCCGATAAAAACAGAACGAATTATAATACCGATAACAATAATCGAAAGGGTTATGCGAACTGTTATAGGCGATAAAATGCGGGGTATTTTTCTTGTTTTTGATTTCAAAATAGAAGCCCTCCGTTTCTAATAAAATTATAGCATAAATAAATCTAATAATCAAAAGGAAAGGAGAAATTTCATGTTTTTTTCAGAATCTGTTCAATTTATATTAAAAAGATTAGAAAAAAGGGGATTTAGCGCCTATGTTGTAGGCGGAGCGGTCCGCGATATAATTATGGGGAAAACCCCGTCGGACTATGACATAGCCTCATCTGCCTCTCCTTTCGAAATAAAATCCATATTCTCCGATTTCAAGGTTATAGAAACAGGCATTCGCCACGGTACTGTTACTGTTATTATAAATAACGAAGCTGTAGAAATTACTTCATTTCGCTCAGACGGAGAATATATTGACTCCCGTCACCCCGAAAGGGTATCTTTCGGAGTATCCTTAGAGGAAGACCTTTCTCGCCGCGATTTTACGATAAACGCTATGGCTATGGACAAAAGCGGTAATTTGATCGACCTTTTTTACGGAAAAAGAGATATAGAAAACAAAACCTTACGAGCTGTAGGAAATCCAGAGAAGCGCTTCTCCGAAGATGCTCTGAGAATTCTTCGCGGAATAAGATTTATTTCGGTTTTGGGCTTTTCAGCCGAGGAGAGAACCTATGAAGCGATGATAGCAAATAAAGCTCTGCTTCATAATATATCGGGCGAAAGAAAAAGAGAAGAAATTTTAAAAATTTTATCAGCGCCCCATTTTTTGTCCGCCGCTGAGAAATTCTTGCCTGTTTTTAATGAGCTTTTTCCAAACTTCAGCCTTGAATCGGCAGAAAAAATATCCCGCATTAAAAACGATGCGGCACTAAAGCTTGCCGCCGCCTTAGAGAATTCGCCTTTTAGCGCTTTGGAAAATTTAAAACTTGATAAAGTAACAAGAGTGGAGATAGAAAAGCTTTTATCGGCAAATGTTCCTGCGGTAGCCGACGAGTTTTATTTAAAAATGCTTTATACAAAAGAGGGAGACTTCGGAAAGAAAATAATAGAGTTCAAAGCGCCCGAAATGAAAGACTTGTGGGAAAAACTAAAAAAAGAAAATGCCTTTAAATCGAAAGAAGATATTCCTTTAAAGGGAGAAGATATGAAAGCCCTCGGTTTTTTGGGTAAAGAGATAAAAGCGGCTTACGATTTTCTTTTAGTATCCTTAAATAAAGGAGAGGTTTCTTTAGAAAAAGAGGCTCTTTTAGAGCATCTCGGAAGAAATTTTAAAAAGATAAAATAAGTTCTTGACAATATATAAAAAGAATGCTATAATCACATAGAAAATAAAGAAGAACTGTATTTCCGTTCTCACCGCCGAGCATAAAGCGAAGCTGGTTAATATGGAGTTTTAATAAAGCCTTTATGGCTTTTATAGCTGCATGAACGGAATGTTTATGCGGTTTTTTTATTGTGGAGGTGGCTCACCATTAGCGAAAAAGAAGTTCAGATCAATGAAGACATTCGCGATAAGGAAGTTCGCGTAATCGGACCCGACGGAGCGCAGATCGGTATTATATCGGCGGCTGAGGCTCAGAAAATGGCGAATGCACAGAATCTCGACTTGGTAAAAATTGCTCCTCAAGCAACCCCCCCCGTATGCAAGATTATGGATTACGGGAAGTATCGCTTCGAGCAAATGAAAAAAGAGAAAGAATCTCGCAAGAACCAAAGAACAGTTGATATTAAGGAGATTAGATTATCTCTTAATATAGACACGAATGATTTTAATACTAAAATCAATCATGCTAAAAAGTTCCTGAAAAGCGGAAACAGAGTTAAGGTTTCCATTAAATTCAGAGGACGTGAAATGGCACATACAGAGCTGGGCAAAGACGTTATGCAAAAAGCGGCTGATGCTCTTTCGGAATTCGGAGTTATTGATAAGGCTCCGAAGCTCGAGGGAAGAAATATGCTGATGTTTGTTTCGGCAAAACCCAGTAAGTAAAAACAGGGAGGAAATAAATAATGCCTAAGGTAAAAACACACAGCGGAGCTAAAAAACGTTTCAGTCTTACCAAAAGCGGTAAAGTTAAACACGCTCACGCTAACAAATCCCACATTCTGAACAAGAAGACCACAAAGCGCAAGAGAGGCCTTCGCCAGACCGCTTATGCTGACCAGACAAAGGCAGCTACAGTCAAGAAATTGATTCCCTATAAATAAGAGCGGGAAACATTCAGAAGAGAAAATAATTCGGAGGTAAGAAATAATGGCTCGTGTTAAGGGCGCGATGATGACTCGCAAGAGAAGAAAGAAAGTTTTAAAACTCGCAAAAGGTTATTGGGGCGGTAAAAGTCGTCTCTTTAAAACTGCCAAAGAGGCTGTTTTAAAATCCGGTCAGTATGCATATATCGGCCGCAAACAGAAGAAGAGAGATTTCAGAAGCTTGTGGATAACAAGAATTTCCGCAGGTTGCAAAATGAACGGAATGAACTATTCTACATTCATGAACGGACTTAAAAAAGCTAAAATTGCGCTTAACCGCAAAATGCTTTCCGAGATTGCTATCAGCGATCCCAAAGCGTTTGCTTCTTTGTGCGAAAAAGCTAAAAAAGCGCTTGCAAAATAATGAAAAAACGCCCGATAAGTTCTTTCTTATCGGGCGTCTTTAAGTTTGAAAGGAGCAGAAAATGAAGCTAACAAGGATAACTTCCGGCGGCAATAAAAGAATATCAGAGCTTAAAAAGCTTATCGGAAAAGCCGCATTTCGCCGCGAAACGGGGCTTTCGGTAGCCGAGGGAATAAAGCTGTCCTTGGAGCTTTTCAGAGAAAAAGCAGAGGTAAAAGAGCTTTATTTAACTCCTAAATACTTAAAAACTCTCCCCGAAGACTATTTATCTTCGGTAGGAGAAATTATAGAAATAACCGAAGAAATAGCCGAAAAGGTAAGCGACCAGAAAACCCCCGAGGGCATTTTTGCTGTTTTCAAAACAAAGGTTTTAAAAAGCGCAGAGTTTGGCTCGGGAAAATATATCATTCTCGATAGGATTCAGGATATCGGAAATGCAGGAACGATTATTCGCTCGGCAGATGCCTTTTCTATAAACGGGGTTATTGTATCGCCCGATAGCTGCGATGTGTTTTCTCCCAAAGGGCTTCGCTCATCTATGGGGAGCGTTTTGAGAGTGAACATCTATGAATGTAATGCCATAGAGGCTGTAAAAAAGCTAAAAGAAAAGGGCGCTTTAGTTTTCGCCTCGGTTTTATCGGAAGAAAAAAGCGACAGAATAGAGAATATAGTTTTCCCCGATTTTTCGGCGGTTGTTATCGGAAACGAGGGCTCAGGGGTATCCGAAGAGGTTATTTTAAGCTGTCAAAACAAGCTTACTATCCCAATGTCGGGCAAAGCCGAAAGCCTTAATGCGGCTGTTGCGGCGGGGATAATAATGTTTCATATGGGTAAGGGCGAATGAGCAATATCTGCTATTATATATGGCTTCAGAAAATTTTTATGGGTGAGCCCGAAAAGGCGCATCATATATTATCGCTTGTAAAAAGCCCTGAAACCTTTTATAAACACCGCGAAGAATTGGTTTCGGAATTTTCTTTTTTAGATGACAGCGATAAAAAGAAGATAAAATCGGTTTCATTAAAATCGGCAGAGGCGGCGGAGAAAAGATGCCGTCTTAAAAATATTGAGATTATAACCCCCGAGAGCAAATTCTATCCCGAGCGGTTTAAAGAAATTCCCAATCCGCCTTTTTTGATATATGCTTTCGGCAATTTGGATCTGCTAAATGGGTATCCTATAGTAAGTGTTGTAGGAACGAGAAAGAGCGACAGAGAAGCCGATATGGCAGCGATGCATTTTTCTTATGATTTAGCGTCAGTCGGCGCGGTTATCTGCAGCGGCGTTGCGGAAGGAATAGATGCGGCGGCAATAAAGGGAGCTTTGAGAGCAGAGGGAAAAACAATCGGAATTATGGCATGCTCTTTAGATGTTAACTACCCTGCGGCAACGGGGAATACCAAAAGAGAAATTCTTAAAGCAGACGGTCTTTTAATAAGCGAATACCCGCCGACCGAGAGAGCCTTTGCTTCGAATTTCTACCCGAGAAACCGATTGATGTCGGGAATTTCCGATGCCGTTTTAGCTGTTAAGGCGCCTCAAAAAAGCGGAACGCTGATAACCGCTTCTCACGCGGCAGAGCAGGGAAGAGAGCTTTATGTTATACCTTGGAGCCCTTATGAAAGGCTCGCAGAAGGCTCAAATAAGCTTATTTCCGACGGAGCATATCCTGTTTTTTCTTCTCAGGAGATTTTTCTGCCGCTATCGGTTAAATATCCCGAAAAAATAGATGTTTCTAAATATGATAAAAATTCCGTAAATATTTTCCGATTCTCTAAGGTAAAGAAAAAAGAGAATGTATCAAAAAAGCAGATAGAGGACGATCCGATATTATCGCTTCTTTTGGAAAATGACCTTTCTTTTGATGAGCTTGTTATAAAAACAAAAATGAGTGCGAGTAGTTTATCATCTCAGCTCATAAAGCTTGAAATGAAGGGATATACTGAAAGAGATATAAGCGGAAAATATACCTTAAAAATATAGGAGAGATTTATGCAAAATCTTGTTATAGTTGAATCGCCGGCAAAGGCAAAAACAATAAAGAAATACCTCGGAAGCGGCTATGAAGTTATGGCTTCTATGGGGCATATCAGAGATTTGCCGAAATCTAAGCTCGGAATAGATTTCGAGAATGGATTTTTGCCGCAGTATCAGAGTATGGCGGATAAAAAGGATATAATCAAAAAGCTTAAAGCAGAGGCTCAAAAAAGCGATATGGTTTATCTCGCAACCGACCCTGATAGAGAGGGAGAGGCAATAAGCTGGCATCTTGCAAGTATTCTCGGGCTTTCTTTAGAGGAAGAAAACAGAGTTACCTTTGATGAGATAACAGGAAGCGGAATAAAAAGCGGAATGGATTCTCCGAGAAAGATAGATATAAACTTAGTTGACGCTCAGCAGGCAAGACGAGTTCTTGATAGAATAGTAGGTTATAAAATCAGCCCTTTTTTATGGAGAAAGATAAAAAAGGGACTTTCTGCAGGAAGAGTTCAGTCGGTTGCGGTTAAGCTTATTGTTGATAGAGAAAGAGAAATCGAAGCATTTAAGGCAGAGGAATATTGGACGATAGAAGCTCTTTTAACTAAAATGGGAAAGAAAACAAAGTTTTCGGCTAAGCTTTCTTCCTTTGAGGGAAAGAAGCCCGTTTTAAAGACCAAAGAGGATTCCGATAAAATACTTTCTTCCCTTTCGGGCGCAAAATATATTGTAACCGAAATTAAAAAGGGTAAGAAAAACCGCCGTCCCGCCCCTCCGTTTACAACCTCAACAATGCAACAAGAGGGCGCAAGGAAATTAGGCTTCCAGGCAAGGCGAACTATGAAGGCGGCTCAAGAGCTTTATGAGGAAATTGATTTAAAGGGACACGGAACAACAGGTCTTATAACCTATATGCGAACCGACTCTTTAAGAATTTCCGATGAAGCGAGAGCGGCGGCTAAAAACTATATTATAGAAAATTTCGGAAAGGAATATTATCCCGAAAAGCCGAATTTCTATAAATCTAAAAACAGCGCTCAGGACGCGCACGAAGCTATTCGCCCTGCAAACCCTGCTCTTTCCCCCCTAATGGTAAAGGATAGCTTAAGCTCTGACCAATTCAAATTATATAATCTTATCTGGAACAGATTTATGGCTTCGCAGATGAAGCCTCAGGTTCAAAATACCGTTTCAGCTTTAATAACTGCGGCTGATGCCGAGTTTAAAGCAACGGGATATACTACCGCTTTTGACGGCTTTGCAAGAATTTACGAAGAGGGCAAGGACGAGCAGTCGGAAAAGGAAACAGCCCTTCCTGCATTGGAAGAGGGAGAAGAGCTTTCCTTAGCAGAGCTTCTTGGCTCTCAGCATTTTACAGAGCCTCCCGCAAGATATACAGAGGCTTCTTTGATAAAGGCATTAGAGGAAAACGGCATCGGCCGCCCTTCTACCTATGCTCCTACGATTACTACAATAATGGCGAGAAACTATGTTGAAAGAGAAGCAAAATCCCTAAAGCCTACAGGGCTTGGCAAAATTACGACCAAACTTATGGAGGAGCAGTTTTCCTCGATAGTAGATGTTAAATTTACTGCCGAAATGGAGTCAACCCTCGATGGTATTTCCGAGGGAGAAGTCCAATATAAAAAGGCTTTAGAGGAGTTTTATAGTCCTTTTGAAAAAATGCTTAAAGAAGCAGAAAGCAATATGGAGGGAACTCATTTAAAGGTGCCCGATATCGAAACCGATGAAATCTGCGAAAACTGCGGCAGAAAAATGGTAATAAAAGAGGGCAGATTTGGAAAATTCCTTGCATGCCCAGGATATCCCGAATGCAAAAATACCAAAGCAATAACCGTTCCAACAGAGGGGCTTTGCCCTAAATGCTCAGGTAAAATGCTTGAGAGAAAATCCAAAAAGGGAAAGGTTTATTATGCTTGCGAAAAGGGCAGAGAATGCGGCTTTATGACATGGGATGTTCCGCTTAAATCTACCTGCCCGTCTTGCGGCTCCAGCCTATTTAAGAGAAAAGGTAAGGAGGCAGGAATCTATTGTCTTAAAGAGGGCTGCGGATATAAAAAGGAGAAAAGCAAATGAATGTAACGGTTGTCGGAGGGGGCCTTGCGGGTGTTGAGGCGGCATATGCCTTAGCATCAAGAGGTATAAAGGTTACCCTTTATGAAATGCGGCCGCAAAAAACAACACCGGCGCATAAAACCGAAAATCTTGCAGAGCTTGTTTGCTCGAATTCCTTAAAGGCCATGCGCCACGATAGCGCCTCAGGGCTTTTAAAAGAGGAAATGCGCCTGTTAGGCTCTTTAACCCTTAAAGCGGCTGACGCCGCTTCGGTTCCCGCAGGCGGCGCTTTGGCGGTTGACCGTAGGATATTTTCCGAGTTTATAACAAAGGCGATAGAAAATAACCCTAATATAACTCTTATAAGGGAAGAGATAACAGAAATCCCCGATACCCCTGCTATAATAGCGAGCGGACCTCTAACGAGCGACAAGCTCTCCGAAGCTATAAAAAAAGAAATAGGTGATAATGCCCTTTCCTTTTATGACGCGGCGGCGCCGATTGTCAGAGCCGATAGCATAGATTATGATAAGGTTTTCGCCGCGGCGAGATATGGCAGAGGGGACGATGATTATATAAACTGCCCCTTTGAAAAGGAAGAATACGAAGCCTTTTATGAAGCCTTGATTTCAGCAGAAACGGCAGAGCTTAAGGAATTCGAAAAGCAAGATTTTAAGGTTTATGAGGGTTGTATGCCGATAGAGGTTATGGCAAAAAGAGGCCCTGATACTCTTCGTTTCGGCCCCTTAAAGCCCGTAGGACTCACTAACCCGAAAACGGGAAAAAGACCTTACGCGGTAGTTCAGCTTCGCAGCGAGGACAGAGATAGGACAAACTTTAATTTGGTAGGCTTTCAGACAAATCTTCGTTTCCCTTATCAGGAAAAGGTTTTCAGAATGATACCGGGGCTTGAAAAGGCTGTTTTTACAAGATACGGAGTTATGCATCGCAATACATTTTTAAACAGCCCTAAGGTTTTAGATGAATATGCTCGTCTTAAAGAAAATCTTTATTTCGCAGGTCAAATAACAGGCGTTGAAGGATATATGGAATCGGCAATGAGCGGAATCGTTGCAGGAATAAATCTTTATAGAACGTTAAATGGTAAAGACCCCTTAAAGTTTCCTAAAGAAACAATGATAGGCGCTTTAAATAATCATATTTCAAATGATTATACCGCTGATTTTGAGCCTATGGGCGCGAATATGGGAATTTTGCCGCCAAGCGAAGAGAGAATTAAAGGCAAAAAAGAGCGCTATACATATTTAGCCGACAGAGCTATAGCGGCTATGACAAACTTTTTAAAGGAGAAGGAAATATGAAAATTATAGTTGATGCTTTCGGAGGGGATAATGCCCCCAAGGCCGTAATAGAAGGCGCGGCTTTAGCAGTTAAAGAACTTGGTGTTAATATTATACTTACCGGCAAAAAAGAAATAATAGAAAAGGTAGCGGCTGAAAATAAAATATCCCTCCAAAATATCGATATAATAGATTGCTCTGAGGTTATCGAAATGTGCGATGATCCTACAGATGTTTTAAAAAAGAAAAAAGACAGCTCGATGTCTAGAGGACTTAAAATGTTAGCCGACGGAGAGGGCGATGCATTTGTTTCAGCGGGAAGCACCGCGGCGCTGGTTGTAGGGGCTACCCTTATTGTTAAAAGGCTTAAAGGAATTAAAAGATCCGCTTTAGCTACCGTTATTCCCTGCGAAAAGAAGAACAGCTTGGTTTTAGATGTCGGAGCTAATGCAGTTTGCCGTCCGCAGATGCTTTTGCAGTTTGCGGCAATGGGCAGCGCTTATATGAATAAAATTTACGGAATCCCTAATCCGAATGTTGGTCTTGTTAATATCGGCGCCGAGAAAACTAAGGGAACAGAATTGCAGCTTGAAGCCTATGAGCTTTTAGAGAAAGCAAACCTTAATTTCTCGGGAAATATTGAGCCGAGAGATATTCCCTCTTCTGATTGCGATGTTATAGTTTGCGATGGATTTACGGGAAATGTTATTTTAAAATTAACAGAGGGCCTCGCTAAAACATTCTCAAGAAAATTAAAGGCCGTTTTTAAGAAAAATATTATAACCAAGCTTGCAACCTTACCTTTAATGGGCGGAATAAAAGACTTTAAAAAGAGCATGGACTATTCAGAGCATGGCGGCGCCCCCCTTTTAGGTACCCTAAAGCCCGTTATCAAGGCTCACGGAAGCTCTAACAGCAAGGCGATAAAGAATGCTATCCGTCAGGCGGCAAAATGCGTTGAAAGCAATATGATAGATAAATTCCGCGAGGGACTCAGTTCCCTTCCCGAAATGAAAGAGGAAAAAGAATGAGAAACGATAACTTAGCGGTTTTAGAAGAAAAAATCGGATATAGTTTTCGAAACAGAGAACTTTTGGAGAATGCTTTAAAGCACACCTCTTTTGTAAATGAAAGAAGAAGAGGAGAAAAAAGCAACGAGCGCTTGGAATTTTTGGGCGACAGTGTTTTATCCTTAACGGTTGCCGAGTATCTTTTTAGTCAGAATGATCGTTACCCTGAGGGGGAAATGACCAAAATGCGAGCTAATCTTGTTTGCGAAGCGGCTCTCTCGGAATATGCCGCAAAAATTTCGTTAGGAGATTTTTTGTATCTTGGACATGGCGAGGAAATTGGCGGCGGAAGACACCGACCTAGCATTACTTCTGATGCTTTTGAGGCTGTAATTGCGGCTATATATCTCGACGGCGGCTTTGATACCGCGAAAAAATTTATTCTTCGCTTTATAGAAGAGAAGCTGAGCCAAAATTATACAGAGGAAGATTATAAAACGATTTTCCAAGAGGTTATACAGAAAAACCCCGAAGAAAAGATAAGATATGTTTTAGTAGGGGAAACAGGTCCCGACCATGATAAACGCTTTAAGGTTGAGCTGATGCTTAATTCCAATGTTATAGCATCTGCCGAGGGCAAAAGCAAAAAGCAGGCAGAGCAGCTTGCGGCAAAAGAGGCTTTGGAGTTAATGGGCGAATGAAACACAGAAATATCGCGTTTTTTATCCCTCATATGGGATGTAAACACAGATGCAGCTTCTGCGAGCAGAGAAGCATATCGGGAGAAGAAAGTCTTATTACTCCCGAAGAGGTTTATATTACGGCTTCGAAAGAAGCATTGAGGCTTTCGGAAAGCGATAGAAAAGAAACCGAGATTGCCTTTTTCGGCGGCAGCTTTACGGCTATCGAAAAGAGCAAAATGTTGGAATTTTTATCGGTCGGAAAGAAATTGATAGACGAGTATTCTTTAAAGGGAATCAGAATTTCTACAAGACCTGATGCTGTAGGTGATGATATTTTATCGCTTTTAAAGCAGTACGGCGTTCGGGATATAGAAATCGGAGCGCAGAGTACGAACGATAAGGTTCTTTTATTAAACGAAAGAGGACACACTGCCGAAGATATTTTTTCGGCGGCAGAAAGAATAAGAAAATATGGCTTCGGGCTTGGTCTTCAGATTATGCCCGGACTTTACGGCGATACCGACGAAACTATAGAAAAAACAATTTCAGATGTTTTAAAGATAAAGCCCGATACTGTTCGGGTTTATCCTACCTTGGTAGTTAAAGGAACCCGCCTTGAAAAATTGTATCTCGGCGGAGAATATTCTCCGCTTACTCTCGAAAAGGCAGTTTCTGTCTGCGCTAAAGCATTAAAGCTTTTCGGTGAAGCGGGAATAGAAATTATAAAGATGGGGCTTCATAGCGAAAAAAGCTTAGAAGAAAGCCTTGTTGCAGGTCCTTACCACCCCTCTTTTAAAGAACTTTGCGAAAGTAGGCTGTTTTGTGATAAAATAGAGAAAGAAATGAATGAAAGAGAGATAAAAAAAGCATTTGTTTCGGTTTCTCCCTTTAGCATAAGCAAAGCTTTGGGGAACAAAAAAGAGAACATAAAAAGGCTTTCAGCGAAAGGCTTGGAAGTGAAAATTTTAACCGATGAGAAATTAGGGAAATACGAAATAAAAATCGGAAAGGAATAAAGCTGTGAGATTAAAATCACTTGAAATGCAGGGGTTTAAATCCTTCCCCGACAAAATAAAACTGAATTTCGATGATGGCATAACCGCCGTTGTAGGACCTAACGGAAGCGGAAAAAGTAATATCAGCGACGCTGTTCGCTGGGTGCTTGGCGAGCAGTCTGCAAAAACGCTCCGCGGCGGAAAGATGGAAGATGTTATCTTCAACGGAACTAAAGCAAGAAAGGCGCAGAGCTTCGCTGAAGTAACCCTTTCTATTGATAACAGTTCTCGTTCAGCCGCTATTGACAGCGATGAAATTTTAGTAACAAGAAAATATTTCCGCTCAGGCGAGAGTGAATACCGTATTAACGGAAATGCGGTTCGCCTTCGCGATATCCATGAATTATTTATGGATACAGGTCTTGGCCGCGATGGTTATTCGCTTATCGGTCAGGGCAGAATTGCCGAAATTATCGGAGCTAAATCAAATGAGCGCCGCGAGATTTTTGAGGAGGCTTCGGGAATTTCAAAATATCGTTATCGCAAAGAGGAGTCCGAAAGAAAATTAGCTCAGGCTGAGGATAACCTTTTGCGTCTTCGCGATATATTAGTCGAATTAGAAGGTCGTGTTGCCCCTTTAAAGGAGCAGAGCGAAAAGGCTCAGAAATTTATTGCCCTTTCGGCAGAGAAAAGAAAGCTTGAGATTTCCCTTTGGGTAAACCGTCTTGGAAAAATAAAAAATGAGCTCAGAGCCCATGAAAATAAAATAACGGCAGTTAAAACCGAATATGAGCTTTTGGCAGAAGAACTTAAAAACATAGATAAAGCAGTTGAGGATGTATTCGAGAATGCTCAGAGATTAGGCGGAGAGATAGAATCGCTTCGTAGGGAGATTTCCGAAAAGGAAGAGAATATATCGGCTTCTAAATCCCGCCGCGCCGTAACCGAAAATGATATTCTCCATTTAGAAGAGGAGATTGAAAGAATAAATCAGTCGCTTTTGGCAGAGGGCGATTTATCGGGAAAAACCGAAGAAGAAATTTCCCGAAAAAAAGAGCAGTTATCATCGCTTTTGGCGAAAGAAGCAGAGCTTTTAGGGGAAGAGGAAAAAAACAATGCCGCTTTGGCAGAGCTCGATAGCCGCGGCGGATCGGTTTCCGAAAAGGAGGACAATCTTTCTAAAATAATAAGCGAGGCTTCTATCGGAATATCCGATAAAACTATAGCTATTGCAACCGCCGAGGCGGCAATCAATAACCTTTCGGAAAGAGAATCGGCAATAAAAGAAAACCTTAAGGCTAAAAAAGAAGCCGAAGAGGGAGTTTTAGAAGAAGAGAAAAACTGCAAGGAGCTTTTAGATGCTCTCTCAGAGAAAACAGGCGAATTTGAAAACGCTAAAAAGGGTGTTCTTTCGCTTTATGATATGAGAAAAGCAAAGCTCGATAAATATTTATCCGAGCAGGGCGCATTTATAAAAGAAGCAGAAGAAAAGCTTTCCCGCGCCGCAATTTTATCCGACCTTGAGAAAAATATGGAGGGCTTCGGCTTTAGCGTTAAGGCAACGATGAAAAGAGCTAAAGACGGGGGACTTAGAGGAATTCATGGGCCTGTTAGTAAGCTTATAAGCGTTCCCTCAAAATATGCCGCCGCTATAGAAACAGCCTTGGGCGCGGCAATGCAGAATATCGTAGTTGAGAATGAAGAGGCGGCAAAGGCGGCAATTTCTTTCTTAAAGCAAACCAATCAGGGCAGAGCGACATTTTTGCCGATAACATCCTTAAAGCCCTCTGTTTTATCCGAAAACGGATTAGACGATGCGGCGGGATATATAAATACGGCGGCAGAGCTTGTAGAATATGATAAAAAATATGATACCGTTATAAAATATCTTCTGGGCAGAGTTGCAGTTGCCGAGGATTTAGACTCAGCCGCTTACATAGCTAAAAAATATTCTTACCGCTTTAAAACCGTAACCTTAGACGGTCAGGTTATAAATGCGGGCGGCTCGTTTACGGGCGGATCGCTCTCCCGTTCAAGCGGAATTTTATCTCGCGCGGGAGAGATCGAAAGGCTCAAAAATGAAGCTGAAGAGCTTAAAAAGAAAGCCGACGGCTTTAATGAGGATATCGAAAGCTTAAAAGAAGAGATGTCGGGGCTTGAAGCTAAAAAACTTGCTATAGACAGCGAACAGCAGACCTTTATAGAGGATACTATCCGATATGAAGCAGAGCATAAGCGCTTATCTGGAATTTTAGAGGAAATCTCTATAGCTAAAGACGAGGCTGAAAGCGAGCTCCAGAAGATAAAAACCGCAAAAGAGCTTCATAATCTTTCTTTAAACGAGAATAAAAAAGAAATTGACCGCTTGAAAGAAGAGCGCGAAACGGCAGAAAAAGAACTCGAAGGGGTATCGGATAATAAGGATTCCTTAAGCGCCGAAAGAGAGGCTATTACCGAGAAAATAGTAAACGGTAAGATGATGCTTTTAGAGGTAAGAAAGGATATCGAAAATATAAATGCTGCAGTTGATTCGTTAAATGAGCAAAAGCAGCAGCATATGGGCAAAAACGAAGACCTTATTTCGAGAAAAACTCAGGCAGAAAACTTAATTTCTCTCAAAAGGGAAGAAATTTCTCTTATGGAGAAAGAAACAGAAGACAGCCGATTGGAAATTACAAGCCTTAAAGAAAAGGTTATGATATTGACCGAGGAGAGAAACGGCGCCGAAAAGCGAATTTCCGAAATCCGTTCAGGCGAAAGAGAAAAGAGCGACCGCAAGGAAGCCTTGTCCGCAGAAATCGCCCGTATGGAAGAGCGCCGCATAACCAAGCAGGCGGATTACGATTCGATTATATCCAAGCTCTGGAATGAGTATGAATTAACAAGAAATGATGCTATAACAGAGGCTGGAGAATTGGAAGATGTAGCCGCTGCAGGAAAATCCTTAGCCGATATTAAAAATAAAATCCGAGGATTAGGCAATGTTAATTTAGGGGCTATGGAAGAATACAAGGAAGTTAGCGAGCGCTATGAGTTCCTTAAAAAGCAGGTTGATGATGTAGAACGCTCAAAAGAAGAGCTTTTAAAGCTTATAAGCGAGCTTACAAGGGATATGAGCCGCATATTCTTAGAAAACTTCGAGAAGATAAACAGCCATTTCGGCAGGATTTTCTCTGAGCTTTTCGGCGGAGGAACAGCAACCTTAGAGCTTTCCGACAGAAACGATGTTCTTTCTTGCGGAATTGATATTATAGCTCAGCCTCCCGGAAAGATAATCAAAAACCTTTCCGCTTTATCGGGCGGAGAGCAGGCGCTTGTTGCTATTGCGATTTATTTCTCTATCCTTATGGTAAAGCCCTCTCCCTTCTGCATTCTCGATGAGATTGAGGCGGCATTGGACGATGTAAATGTTACAAGATATGCCCAATACCTCGGAAGAATGTGCCAAAAAACTCAGTTTATTGCCATTACTCACCGTCGAGGAACTATGGAAGAAGCAGATGTTTTATATGGTGTTACAATGGAAGAGGAAGGCGTTTCCAAGCTTTTAAGACTTAATGTGTCTGAAATTGAGCAAAAAATGGGAATAAAAGAAAACTAACCCGAAAGGAAGAATTAGTATGGCGTTTTTATCGAAGTTTAAAGATGCTCTTGCAAAAACGCGCGAATCCTTCAGCGATAAGTTTTCGACCTTAGTCGGAGCATTCAGAACAGTTGATGAAGATTTTTTTGAAGAACTTACAGAGCTTTTAATCCTTTCCGATACGGGAATGGATTCCGCAGAAAGTATATGCGAGGCAGTTAAAAAACGCGTTAAGAAAGAAAATATTACCGACCCCGAGAAAATAAAAGGACTTCTTAAAGAAGAGGTCGAAACGATTCTTTCATCGGTCGATTGCCAGATGAATATCGAAAAAACTCCGGCGGTTATAATCGTTCTCGGTGTAAACGGCGTTGGCAAAACAACAACGATAGGAAAGCTTGCCGCCCGCTATAAAAAAGAGGGCAAAAAGGTCCTTTTGGCAGCAGCCGATACCTTCAGAGCGGCAGCAGCAGAACAGCTTACTATTTGGGCTGAGAGAGCAGATGTTCCGATAGTAAAGCATGGCGAGGGGGCAGACCCTGCGGCAGTTCTTTTTGATGCTATAGCCAAAGCCAAGGCTAAAAATATGGATATAGTTATCTGCGATACCGCGGGAAGGCTTCATAATAAAAAGCCCTTAATGGAGGAGCTTTCAAAGATTTACAGGGTTATAGAAAAATCGGCTCCCTCATCTTCTGTAGAAACTCTTTTAGCAATAGATGCAACAACAGGGCAGAATGCCGTTGTTCAGGTTAAAGAGTTTTCATCATTTTTGCCGCTTAGCGGAATTATTTTAACAAAGCTCGACGGAACAGCAAAGGGAGGAATAGTAATTCCTATCTGCAGAGATTATTCTCTCCCCGTTAAGTTCGTAGGACTTGGCGAAAAAGAAGATGATTTAGAACCCTTTTCAGCCCATTTGTTTGCAGAGGGCCTCATAGGCGAATAAATAAAAAAGGAGATAAAACAATGCTTAACAGTCGTCAGCGAGCAACTCTTCGTTCGCTTGCAAACGGAATAGATACAATTTTTCAAATCGGTAAAGACGGAATAGGCGAAAAGCTTATTAAAAGCGTTTCAGATTGCATAGCCGTAAGAGAGCTTATAAAGCTTCGCGTTTTGGAAAATTCGGGATATACGGCTATAGAAGCCGCAAGAGAGATTGCGGAAAAGATTGATGCCGAGGTAGTAGCGGCGATAGGCTCGCGCTTTATTCTTTATAAACCCTCTAAGGAAAAGAAAATCGTTATTTAAGGTTAAAGGGAATTTAAAATGGAGAAATTAGGTATATTGGGCGGAACATTCAATCCCGTTCATAATGGGCATATTTATCTTGCAAAAAGCTTTATGGAAAAGTTAAGCCTTGATAAAATTTTGCTTATTCCCGATGCATTGCCGCCCCACAAGGATTTTTCCAAGGAGGCGGCGGACGAAGATAGGCTTAATATGCTTTCTTTAGCGGCAAAGGATATCCCTTTTTTATCTGTTTGCGATTGGGAGATTAAAAAGGGCGGAAAAAGCTATACCTATTTTACCCTTCTTGAAATGAAGAAGCAAAACCCCGAAAGCGAAATTTATTTTTTGGTAGGCTCGGATATGTTTTTAAGCCTTGAAAGCTGGTTTAATTATCCTGAAATTATGAATATGGCAACCTTTTGCGCAGTAGCGAGAAATAAAGAGGATATAGCCTTGCTTCAAGCAAAAAAAGAATATTTCAGCTCTCTCGGATTTAAAACCGAAATTTTAAAAACCGAGCCTTTGGAAATTTCTTCAACAGAGATTCGTGAAAAAATCAAAAAAAGCGAAAATATAAATGAACTTTTGCCCGAAGCTGTGGCAGAATATATAAGGGAAAGAAAGCTTTATGTATGAAGAGATAATAAAACAACTTTCCGATAGGTTATCAGAAAAAAGATATATCCATTCTTTAAATGTTGCAAAAAAGGCAAAAGAGTTGGCAGAATTATACGGAGCCGACTTAGAAAAAGCCTATCTCAGCGGACTTTTACACGATATAATGAAAGAAACCTCTCCGGAAAAACAGTTGAAATTGATTTCTGAGGGTGGTATAATAGTTAGCCGAGACCAGATGATGTCTCCAAAACTATGGCATGCGTACTCTTCGGCGGTTTACCTCAGAGATTACTTGAAGATAGAAGATGAAGAGATTTTCGATGCCGTCTTCTATCATACAACGGGAAAGCCCGATATGCCTACTTTAACAAAAATTATCTACCTTGCCGATATGATAAGCGAGGACAGAGATTATAAAGAACTTCCGTATTTGAAAGAATTATCTTATAAAAATCTTGACGAAGCTGTAACGGCGGCTTTGGAAATGAGCATAGATTTTCTTAAAGAAAAGGGCTCATATGTTTGCGAAAAAACAACCGAAGCCTTGGAGTTTATGAAAAAAGGAAAGAAAGATTTATGACCGAAAAAGAGAAGATTAAAATAATAGTTAAAGCGCTCGATGATAAAAATGCGAAAGAAATCCGCGTTATAAAGGTAGCCGATTTAACAACCGTAACCGATTATTTCGTTATCGCCTCAGGAACGAGTACAACGCAGGTCAAAGCGCTGAGCGACGAAGCTGAATTTAAAATGAAAGAAGCGGGCGAAAAGCCCTTCGGAATAGAAGGCTATACATCTGCAGGCTGGATTTTATTAGATTATGGCAGCATTGTTGTTAATGTTTTCCATGAGAAAGAGAGAGAGTTTTATTCTCTTGAAAGATTATGGCAGGACGGCGAAGAAATAGATAAATCTGAGTTTTTAGAGGGAGAGGAAATCTAATGAAATACGATTTTAAAAGCATTGAACAAAAATGGCAGAAAATATGGGACGAAAAGGATCTCTATGCTGCAAAAAATGATTATAGCCTACCCAAATTCTATCCTTTGGTAGAGTTTCCGTATCCTTCGGGACAAGGTCTTCATGTAGGACACCCCAGATCATATACAGCCTTAGACATAGTTGCAAGAAAGAAAAGGCTTATGGGCTATAATGTTCTTTATGCAATGGGCTGGGATGCTTTCGGTCTTCCTACCGAAAACTATGCTATAAAAAATCATATCCACCCCGAGATCGTAACTAAAAATAATGTTGCAAACTTCAAAAAACAGCTCAAATCCTTAGGCCTTTCCTTCGATTGGTCAAGAGAGATAAATACAACCGATCCTGATTATTATAAATGGACTCAGTGGATATTTATTCAGCTTTTCAAAAAAGGCCTTGCTTATAAAAAGGAAATGAGCGTTAACTGGTGTACCTCTTGTAAGGTAGTTTTAGCTAACGAAGAGGTTGTAAATAATGCCTGCGAGCGTTGCGGAAGCGAGGTTGTTCGCAAGGTTAAAAGCCAATGGATGTTAAAAATAACCGAGTATGCCGAAAGACTTATAAACGACCTTGATGAGGTTGATTATGTTGAGAGAGTTAAGGTTTCGCAGAAAAACTGGATAGGCAGGAGTAGCGGTGCAGAGGTAACCTTTAAAACGACCGCGGGAGACGACCTTTTAATATATACAACCCGCCCCGATACCCTTTTCGGAGCTACATATATGGTAATCTCTCCTGAGCACCCGATGGTAGATAAATGGAAAGATTTAATCGGAAACTTCTCCGAGGTAGAAAAATACAGAGAAGAAGCGCTCAGAAAATCCGATTTCGAAAGAACAGAGCTTGTTAAAGAGAAAACGGGGGTTCGCTTAGACGGCGTTATGGGAATAAACCCTGTTAACGGCAAGGAAATTCCGATATTTATCTCGGATTATGTTCTTATGACCTATGGAACGGGCGCGATTATGGCAGTTCCCGCGCACGACGACAGAGACTGGGATTTCGCAAAGAAATTCTCGCTCCCGATTATAACCGTTGTAGCAGGCGGAAATGCAGAAGAAGCGGCTTATACCGATTGCGCCGAGGGCGAAATGGTAAATTCCGAGTTTTTAAACGGCCTTTCTGTAGCAGAAGCTAAAGAAAAAATTATAGCATATCTTACCGAGGAGGGTATAGGAAAAGAAAAGGTAAACTATAAGCTTCGCGACTGGGTATTCTCTCGTCAAAGATATTGGGGCGAGCCGATACCTATGGTTAATTGTCCCGATTGCGGCTGGGTGCCTGTTGATGAAAAGGACCTTCCTTTAACATTACCTGATGTAGAGTCCTATCAACCTACAGATAACGGAGAATCTCCGCTTTCAACTATCGAGTCCTTCGTTAATACTACCTGCCCTAAATGCGGAAAAGCGGCAACAAGAGAAACCGATACAATGCCTCAGTGGGCAGGCTCTTCTTGGTATTATTTAAGATATTGCGATCCTAATAATGATAGCGCTTTGGCTTCCAAAGAGGCTCTTAATTATTGGGGCCCTGTTGATTGGTATAACGGCGGCATGGAGCATACAACCTTGCATCTTCTCTATTCCCGTTTCTGGCATAAGTTCTTATATGATATCGGCGTTGTTCCTACAAAGGAGCCTTATGCAAAAAGAACGAGCCATGGTATGATATTAGGCGAAAACGGCGAGAAAATGAGTAAATCGAGAGGTAACGTTGTAAATCCCGATGATATTATCGAGGAATTCGGCGCAGATACTCTCCGTATCTATGAAATGTTTATAGGCGATTTCGAAAAGGCTGCTCCTTGGAGCGTATCCTCGGTTAAGGGTTGTAAGCGCTTCTTGGAAAGAATATGGTCGCTTTTAGATATCTTAACAGAGGGAGAAGAATATACCTCCGATTTAGAATCGCTTATGCATAAAACAATTAAAAAGGTAAGCTATGATATAGAGAACTTAAAGTTCAATACAGCTATAGCTTCCTTAATGTCGCTTCTCAATGCAGTAAGCGATAAAGGCAGCATAAACAAAGCTGAATTTAAAACCTTTATGCTTCTTTTAAACCCCTTTGCTCCTCATATAACAGAAGAGCTTTTACAGTTAGCGGGATTTGGCGTTTTAGCTGAGGAATGCAAATGGCCTGAGTATTCTGAAGAAAAATGCAAGGAAAGCACATTGGTTATACCCGTTCAGATAAACGGCAAGCTCAGAAGTAAATTGTCCGTTTCGGCAGATAAATCTGAAGAAGATATTATAAATATGGCTTTAAGCGATGAAAAGGTTGCCGAATTTATCGCAGGAAAGACTGTTTTGAAGAAAATTTATGTTAAGGGAAGACTTCTCAATATCGTTGTTAAGTAATAATTTTAAGAAAACTCTTGACAGACGGGCGGTTTATATATTATACTAAATAAATGATAAGTTTGGGATTTTCCCAGCCAGTTTGGCTTCAAGGGAGGGAAATAAAATGAGTGAAGTAAGATTGAAGGAGAACGAATCTCTTGACAATGCCTTAAAGCGTTTCAAAAGGCAGTGTGCAAGAGCAGGCGTTCTTGCAGAAGTTCGTAAACGCGAGCATTATGAGAAGCCTTCCGTCAGAAGAAAGAAAAAGTCTGAAGCTGCTCGTAAGCGCAAGTTCAAATAATTAAAACCGAAGCGGGCAAATTATATTTGCCCGCTTTTCGTTTTGAAAAGAAGGGATAATAATGGGAATATTAAAGCCGCAGTATAAATTTCGGAGAATTTTTGAAATACCCGTAGATTTTTTTCGGAATAACGGTATTTGTCATTTAATTTTAGATATAGATAATACCCTTTCCTATCACGACAGTCAGGAAATTTCCGAGGAGGTTTTAGCTTGGCTTTCTAAAATGAAAGAAAACGGGATAGATATGGCGCTTCTTTCTAATAATAAGCCTCATCGTGTTTTGCCGTTTGCTGAAAAATTAGAGATTCCCTTTGTTCCGGGTGCAGGAAAGCCCCTTTTAAAAGGCTATAAAGAGGTGCTTAGAAGATTTAATTGGGAAAAGGAAAAAACCGCCTCGATAGGCGACCAGCTTTTTACCGATATCTGGGGAGCTAACCGACTTCGAATTATGTCGGTTATGGTTGAGCCTTTTCATAGAGAAAGCGGAAAATTCTTGCGCTTTAAAAGAGTTTTGGAGAGAATAATTCTGAAAGGAGAAAGAGAATATGATTAAATTCGGCCCCGCAGGAACAGCCGATAGCTTTAAAGCTTTAGGCTATAAGGATAGTACCTCTTTGCCTGAATACTTATCTTCCTTTTCTCTCAATGCCTTTGAATATCAATGCGGCAGAGGGGTTAATGTTAATAAAGACAAGGCTGCTATTTTAAATAAGGGCTTTTCAGAAAAAGGAATAACCGTTTCGCTTCATTCTCCTTATTATATTTCTCTATCGTCAGTAGAAAAAGAGAAAAGAGATAAAAGCATAGATTATATCTTGCAATCGGCGCGTGCCGTTAAAATGCTCGGCGGAAAACGAATAGTTGTTCATTCGGGCTCTTGCTCTAAAATTTCCAGAGAAGAAGCCTTGGCGTTAGCAAAAGAAACCCTTTCGAGCGCTTATATGGCGCTGAAAGAAAATAACCTTTCCGATGTTCATATATGCCCCGAAACAATGGGCAAAATAAATCAGCTCGGAACGCTAAATGAAGTAATAGAGCTTTGCAAGGTAAACGATAGCTTTATCCCTTGCATAGATTTCGGACACCTTAACGCGAGAACGCTCGGAAGCATTAAAGCGATAAACGATTACGAAGATATTTTAAATATGATAGAAAATGAGCTTGGATATGATAGATTAAAGGTTTTCCATTCTCATTTTTCAAAAATAGAATATTCAGCGGGCGGAGAGGTAAGGCATCTAACCTTCGCAGACGATAAATTCGGCCCCTCACCCGAGGTTTTAATGGAGCTTATTTTCAAGAAAAATTTAGAGCCGACCTTTATCTGCGAGTCTGCAGGAACTCAAACAGAGGATGCCGCTTATATGAAAAAATGCTTTGAAGCGAACAAATAATCTTAGAAATAGGAATAAATTTGCAATTAACTCTTGAAAAAGGTGTTAAAATAGGGTAAAATGCAGATAGACTTATATATTTTCGGAGGTATTTATGGTAACCGCAGGAGATTTCAGAAATGGTATGACATTTGATATAGACGGAAGTGTTTATCAAATCGTCGAATTTCAGCATGTTAAGCCCGGTAAAGGCGCAGCATTTGTAAGAACAAAAATTAAAAACGTTATCACAGGGGCAGTAGTAGAAAGAACATTCAGCCCGACAGATAAATTCCCTGCTGCATATATCGAGAGAAAAGATATGCAGTATCTCTATAACGATGGAGATCTTTATTACTTTATGGATCTTGAAAGCTATGAGCAGCTCCCGATTAACCAGAGCCAGCTTTCTGATAACTTTAAATTCGTTAAAGAGAATATGGAATGCAAAATTCTTTCCTATCAGGGAAATGTTTTCGGTATTGAGCCGCCTACATTCGTTGAATTGCAGGTAACAGAAACCGATCCCGGCTTCAAAGGCGATACCGCAACAAACGCTACAAAGCCTGCTATTTTGGAAACAGGCGCGCAGATCAAGGTTCCGCTCTTTATCAATCAGGGCGACATGATCCGCATCGATACTCGTACAGGCGAGTATATGGAACGCGCATAATTTAAATAAAGGAGAAAGAACAAATGGAATTGATGGAAAAAATAGGATACTTAAAAGGCCTTATGGACGGTTTAGAGATTAAAGACTCTAAGGAAGCAAAGGTTTTTTCCGCAATTACTGATATTCTTGATGAAATGGCAGAATCCATCGCGCTTTTAGATGATTCTGTTTGTGAGCTTGAAGAACTCGCCGATACCTTAGACGAGGACTTAGGTTCTTTAGAAGAAGACTTTTATTGCGACGACTATGATGATTGCGATTGCGATGGAGAGTGCGGAGATTGCGACTGCGATGATTGCGAAGAGTGTGATTGCGATGAGTATTATGAGGTTGTTTGCCCAACCTGCGGCGATAGCGTTTGCCTTACAGAGGCAATGCTTGATGAGGGCGAGATTGATTGCCCTAACTGCGGTGAGCATTTAGAATTCGACCTTGAGGACGAAGAAGCAACCGAAAAGAGCGAATGATAAAATTAGCCGCGCTAAAGTTTAGCGCGGCTATAATTTTGCATAAAAAGGGATAGAAATGATAGATAAAGTAATTAAAGAACTGATAATTTACGCTGAAAGCAAAAATTTAACCGAAAAAGAGGACAGAGCTTATTTAGTTAATCGAGTTTTAGAGGTTTTAAAAAAGGAGGATTATACCGATTCTCCCGATAACATATCGCTCCGTCCGCTTGAAGATATTTTAGAGGATTTAATAAGCTATGCTATAGAAAAGGGTGTCATTGAAAACAGCATAGTTTATAAAGACCTTTTTTCCACTAAGCTAATGGGTGTTTTAACTCCAAGACCGAGCGAGGTTATAAGAAAATTTAATAACGATTATTCGGTATCCCCTAAAAAAGCAACCGATGAATTTTATAAGTTCTGTCAGGACTGCGATTATATCAGAGCATACCGCGTAAAAAGGGATTTAAAATGGAAAACCGCAACCGAGTATGGCGATATAGATATAACAATAAATCTATCCAAACCCGAAAAGGACCCGAAGGCAATCGCAGCAGCGAAGTTATTGCCGCAGTCGGGCTATCCTAAATGTCAGCTTTGCAGAGAAAACGAGGGATACAGCGGAAGAGTAAACCACCCTGCAAGACAGAATCATCGCATTATCCCTATAACAATAAACGACAGCGATTGGTTTTTGCAGTATTCCCCCTATAGCTATTATAACGAGCATTGTATAGTTTTCAATGCGGAGCATACCCCTATGAAGATAGACAGAAGCGCCTTTAAGAAGCTTCTCGATTTTACCGAGCTTTTCCCTCATTATTTCGTAGGCTCGAATGCTGATCTGCCGATAGTAGGCGGCTCAATTTTAAGCCACGATCATTTTCAGGGCGGAAACTATGAGTTTCCTATGGCTCGCGCCGAAATCGAAACCGAAATTACCTTTAAGGGCTTTGAAAATATAAAGGCGGGAATAGTTCGCTGGCCTATGTCGGTTATCCGCTTAAACGGAAAAAACAAGGAAGAGGTTATAAGCCTTGCAGAAAAAATTCTCTTGTCTTGGCGCGATTACACCGATAAGGAAGCCTTTATCTTTTCTGAAACCGATGGCGAAAAGCATAATACAATAACTCCGATTGCCCGTCGCCGCGGCGAAAGCTTCGAATTAGATTTGGTATTAAGAAACAATATAACAACAGAAGAGCACCCCTTAGGAGTTTACCACCCTCATAAGGAACTTCACCATATCAAAAAAGAAAATATAGGCTTAATCGAGGTTATGGGTCTTGCCGTTTTACCCGCAAGATTAAAAGGGGAAATAGCCGAAATAAAGCGCTGTATTTTAGAAAAAGAGGATATTTCTTCAAATGAGAAAATTTCTGCTCATGCTGATTGGGTAAAGGAAATTAAAGAAAAATACGAAGATATAAATAAAGAGAATATAGATAAAATCATAGAAGACGAAATAGGCTTGGTGTTTTCTGAGGTGCTTTCCCACGCGGGCGTTTATAAAAGGACGGCAGAGGGGAAGAAAGCCTTTATGAAATTTATTTCTAATATAGAATAAGGAGTTTAAGCTATGATAGAAAAAAGAATTAAAGAAGTTCAGTCGGAACTGGGAGCCAAAGAAGCTCTCTTAGTAACCGACGGGAATAACCGATTTTATCTTACGGGCTTTCGCTCCAGCGCGGGAACTGTTCTTGTTTTGAAAGAAAAGGCTTATTTTTTAATAGATTTCCGCTATTTTGAAAAGGCTAAAAATACAGTTTCTGCCTTAGAGGTAAAGCTTTCAAACAGAACTAATGATGAAATAGACGAGCTTTTAAAGGCAAATAATATAAATAAGCTCTATATCGAAACCTATACCACCTCTGTTTCTGCCGAAAAAAGCTATAGCGAAGCCTTTGGAATTGAGATTTCTTCCGATGATAAAATGGATAAGCTTTTGGAGAAAATGAGAAGCATTAAAACAAGCGAGGAATTAGAGCTTATCAAAATAGCTCAGAGCTATACCGATAAAACCTTTTCTTATATTTTGGAGAGAATAGAGACGGGCAGAACCGAAAAAGAGGTTATGCTTGATATGGAATTTTATATGAGAAAGCTCGGAAGCGAGGGAGTTTCCTTCGATTTTATCGTAGTTTCAGGCAAAAATTCCTCTCTGCCGCATGGCGTTCCTACCGATAAGATGATCGAAAAGGGCGATTTTATAACAATGGACTTCGGAGCCGTCGCAGGCGGATACCGCTCTGATATGACAAGAACTGTAGCAGTAGGATGCGTGTCCGATGAGCAAAGATTGGTTTATGAAACCGTTTTAAAGGCGCAAGAAGAGGCTATAAAAAATATCAGCGCAGGTAAAATATGCTCCCAGATAGACAAAATAGCAAGAGATATAATCTCAGAAGCGGGCTTTGGCGATAACTTTGGCCACGGACTCGGCCACAGTGTTGGAATTGAAATTCACGAAAACCCCAATTTCAATATGCGTTGCCACGAAATACTTCTCCCCGGAACTGTTATGACAGTAGAACCCGGAATATATCTCGAAAATAAATTCGGAGTCCGAATAGAGGATATGGTTTATGTAACCGAAAACGGCTGCATTAACCTGACCGAAAGCCCGAAAAATTTAATTATCATTTAAGGTGAAAAAATGACGGTAACCGAAAGATTTTTAAAATATGTTTCCTTTGATACGAGTTCCGACGAGGAAAGCGAAACTACCCCCTCAACCGCAAAGCAAAAGATTTTAGGGGAATACCTTGCAAAAGAGCTTTGCGAAATGGGCGTAGAAAATGCCCATATGGATTCCGATGGCTATGTATATGGCTTTATTCCTGCATCAAAAGGCTTGGAAAATGAGCCGAGAATCGGATTTATTGCCCATATGGATACCTCTCCCGCAGTAAGCGGAGAGAATGTTCGCCCTAAAATTGTAAAATACGAGGGCGGAGATATCCCCCTTTCCGAAACGGTTTCAATTAAGCTTTCCGACTATCCCATTTTAGCGGACTATTTGGGTGAAGAGCTTATCGTAACCGATGGTAATACCCTTTTAGGAGCCGATGATAAGGCGGGTATAGCTGAGATTTTTTCAGCGGTAGAATATATTATAAATAACCCCGATGTTAAGCACGGACCTATAGCGATAGCTATAACCCCCGATGAAGAAATCGGAAGAGGGGCAGATAAATTCGATATAGAAAAATTTTCTGCCGCTTGGGGCTATACTATCGACGGCGGCGAGCTTGGTGAAATCGAATATGAAAATTTCAACGGTGCTTCTGTCCGATTAACGGTAAACGGAATAAATATCCATCCGGGAAGCGCTAAAAATAAAATGAAAAATGCCGCCCTTTTGTTGAGTGAATTTATTTCTATGCTGCCCGAAAGCGAAACCCCCGCGCATACCGAGGGCTATGAAGGATTTTATCATGTTTGCGATATATCAGGGAATGAGAGCAAAGCGGTGGTAAATATCATAATCCGCGACCACGATAGAGAAAAATTCGAAAACCGCAAGAAATTTATTGAAAATTTAGTTTCCTATCTTAACGGAGTTTATGGCGAGGGAACATTTGTTCTCGATATGGCAGATAGCTATTATAATATGAAAGAGAAAATTCTTCCCCATATGCATATTATAGACTCTGCAAAAGAAGCTATGGAGAAAAATGGTGTAACTCCGAAAGTAGTTGCAATCCGCGGCGGAACAGACGGCGCAAGACTTTCCTTTATGGGACTTCCTTGCCCTAATTTATCAACGGGCGGAATTAATTTCCATAGCATTCATGAGTTTATCCCTGTAAAGTCTATGGAGAAAATGACAGAGGTAATAATAATCTTAATGTGCAAAGATTAAGGTTGACTTTTTTATCCTTTATTGTAAAATGTAAGTAGAGAGAAAGGAGTTTTTTAAAATGGATAAAGAAAAAGTAATAGAGAGAATAAGAGAGGTCGGATTAGTTGCCGTTGTTCGTGCAGAAAACGAGGAAAAGGCAATAAGAATAACCGAAGCTTGTATAGAGGGCGGTGTTGCCGCAATCGAGCTTACTTTTACAGTTCCTTTTGCGCATAATGTTATCGAATCTCTTGCTAAAAGATATTCGGGCGGAGAAATAATCGTAGGCGCAGGAACAGTTTTAGATAGCGAAACTGCAAGAATTGCAATTTTAAGCGGTTCCGAATTCGTTGTAAGCCCTATGTTCTCCAAAGAAGTTGTAAAGCTCTGCAATCGTTACAGAACAGCTGTTATGCCCGGTGTTGTAACACCTAAAGAGGCAGTTGAAGCGCTCGAAGCAGGCGCTGATATATTAAAGGTATTCCCCGGCGACCTTTTCGGACCTAACATTATAAAAGCTTTAAAAGGTCCTTTGCCCCAAGGGTTATTTATGCCGACAGGCGGAGTTGATAAAAATAATGTAGGTGAGTGGATAAAGGCAGGCGCCGTTGCAGTTGGCGCAGGCGGCTCTTTAACAGCGGGCGCTAAAACAGGCGAGTATGATAAAATAGTTTCAACTGCTAAGGAGTTCTTGGCTAACATAAATAAAGCAAGAGAGGAATTGAAGAAATGAGTAGAGTAATAACATTCGGCGAAATTATGATGCGTCTTCAGCCCGTAGGCTATAAAAGAATAGTTCAGGCTGATAGCTTTGAAGCAATCTATGGCGGCGGCGAAGCAAACGTTGCAGTTTCTTTAGCAAACTATGGTTTAGATGCCGCATTTGTAAGTAAAATCCCCGATAACTTAGTTGGCGATGCTTGTGTAAACAGCCTTCGCCGTTTCGGAGTTAATACATCTAAAATAGTTCGCGGCGGCGAGCGCCTCGGTCTTTATTTCTGCGAAAAGGGAGCTTCTCAGCGTGCTTCCAACGTTATTTATGACCGCGCAGGCTCCGCTATCGCAAAAGCGGCTTCCTCCGATTTTAATTGGGACGAAATTTTCGATGGCGCAGAGTGGTTCCATTTTACAGGAATTACCCCCGCTTTATCCGATGAAATGGCAGAGATAACAAAAGAAGCATGCGTTGCGGCTAAAGAGAGAGGTATAACAATCTCTTGCGACTTAAACTACCGCAAAAAGCTCTGGTCTAAAGAGAAAGCAAAATCTGTTATGACAGGCCTTATGGAGTATGTCGACGTAGTTATCGCAAACGAAGAAGATGCAGCCGACGTTTTCGGAATAACTGCTTCTAATACCGATATTACATCGGGCGAAATCTCCAGAGAGGGATATAAGGAAGTTGCTAAAAAGTTAGCTGATACCTTTAATTTAAAGGCAGTTGCAATAACTTTAAGAGAATCCATTTCGGCTTCTCAGAACGGTTGGTCTGCAATGCTCTATATGAACGGCGAGTATAACTTCTCTAAGCGTTATCTCATTACTATCGTTGATAGAGTTGGCGGCGGAGATAGCTTCGGCGGCGGACTTATCTATTCCTTGTTAACAGGAAAGAACGCTAAAGATGCAGTTGAGTTTGCAGTTGCAGCTTCTGCTCTTAAGCACACCATTGAGGGCGATGCTAATATGGTAACCCTTTCAGAGGTTGAAAAGTTAGCAGGCGGCGACGGCTCAGGCAGAGTTTCCAGATAAATAAAATAAAAAGCGGTGCTTTGAAGCACCGCTTTTTTTATGCCTTTTCAACTATGTATTCGATATATCCACTGTCGCTTTTTTTCGGCTCAATTATTATCTGATTTGCATATTCGCCGAAGCCCTCTAAGAGAAGATTGTTAGCATCAATGGAGCAGGTCTGGTTTTCAATGCAGATAAAGTTTGCATTTTTCGGGTGATAAACAACGAAATGGCGGAAATTCTCGCTTGCATCAAAGGTAATTTTAACCTTTTCTTCGGTAAATGTTAAAACAGCCTTTTCGTTTCCGCTTCTTATAAGGTTGTTATCAAGCTGAACGCTTGAGGCTAAAATCCCTTTGTTTATATCTCCGAATTTATCGGGTGTATTAGGAAAGTTTCGTGTCGGGATAACCTTGTCGGTCGTTTCAACATATTTGTCTGAGGGAATAGAGAAAAAGGCATCTCCCTTGTAGTAAAAATAAGGGTGTAAACCAAAGCCGTAAGGCATGGGGCTCTCGGATAGATTTTCTGCTTTGTGCTCAACTCTGAGAGAATTTTCGGTTAAAATGTATTTAACCTCTAATCGGTTTTCGAAAGGATAGGACGACAAAACCTCTTTATCATCTGAAATTTTAACCGAAAGGCTGACAGATGCAAAATTATCGGTTATTTCAGTATCTACAACCTCGAATTCCTTATAATAAGCATATCCGTGGAGCATGTGTGGTTTACCGTCTTTTGTTTGGGTATATTCTTTTCCGTTATAAGAAGTTTTGCAGTCCTTTACTCTATTAGGAGTAGGGTATAAAACGGGGCAACCTGTAAATCCCTTATTTTTAACAGTTTCTTCGTCGGAATTTATAATAGAAACCCCGTCGCAAATGAAAGCAAGTATGTTAGCCCCCCATTTCGGGTCTATTATAATATAACTGCTATCGTTTTCAATGCGAATGACCTCTTCGCCCATAAAAACATCGTTTTTTATTCTGTATGCCATATTAAAACCGCCTTTCTTTAAACCTATTTTAAGATTAAATATGGCTTTTGTCAATCAAAACGGAATATAAAAATCCCTTTTTGAAAAACTAACAAAAAGGGAGGCTAAGTAAAAATGAAAAAACTATTAAAATATCCGTTTTTGTTTTCGGTCGGAGGAGTCGGCTATAATGTAATCGAGCTTTTATGGAGAGGCTATAGCCATATAAGTATGACTATTGCAGGCGGCATAAGCTTTCTTATTATCTATATAATAAATAAGGTCGGGAAAAAACTTCCGCTTATTTTTAAAAGTATCCTCGGCGGTGCCGCCATAACGGTAGTCGAATTTATTTCGGGCGTTATCGTTAATATGAAAATGAATCTCCATGTCTGGAACTATAGCGACCAGAAATTTAATTTTTTAGGGCAAATATGCCTTTTGTATTCTGTTTTGTGGGTACTTCTTTGTATTCCGATAAATCTTATATTGGGGAAACTGAGTAAGACTTGAAAACTATGGCGGTGTGTGGTAAAATATTTTCAAATCATCTTGAAGAGGGTGCGAAATGGATAAGACATACGCGCTTATAAACCTTAATAATTTAAAATATAACTATGAGAGAATAAAAGAAGCTGTCGGTGAAAAGGAAATAGCCTGTGTAGTTAAAGCGGATGCCTACGGACATGGCGATAAGGTAGTAGCCCCGTTTTTAGAAAAGCTCGGTGTTCGCTTTTTCTGTGTGTCCTGCGTAAAAGAGGCGCTTTCTTTAAGAAAAGCGGGAGTAAAGGGCGAAATTCTTATTTTAGGCTATACCGACGGGGAAGACGCTAAAATTTTAAGCGAAAATAATATTTCTCAGGCGGTTTATTCCGAAGAGTTTGCGAAAATGCTCTCTGAAAATGCCGAAAAGCAGGGCGTTTCAGTAAGAGTACATATCGTAATTGATACAGGTATGGGCCGTATCGGCTTTACCTCTTCCCCCGAAGAGATAAAAAAATCGGTCGACCTTGAAGGACTTTTAGTTGAGGGAGTATTTACCCATTATTCGAGCGCTGATATGTTCGATGAAGAGTCGGTAAAATATACCGAAATGCAGGAAAAGCTTTTTAAAGATAAGGTAGAAGGACTTAAAAATTTAGGCTTTAATTTTACATATATTCATTCCTGTAATAGCGCAGGCGCATTGAAAAAGCCCAATGGCTTTACAAATCTTTGCAGAATCGGAATTATTCTTTATGGACTTATGCCCTCTGATGAAAGCTACGATATAGATTTAAAACCCGTTCTTTCTTTCCGTTCGGTTGTGTCTATGGTTAAGAAATTGCCGAAAGATAGCTTTATAAGCTATGGCAGAAAATATAAAACTGAAAAAGAAACCTATGTTGCAACAGTCCCTGTCGGCTATGCCGATGGCTATAGAAGATCCTTAGAGGGAAGAGATGTTCTAATAGGCGGCAAAAGATGTCCCGTTATCGGGAGAGTTTGTATGGATCAGATAATGGTAGATATAACAGCTGTCGAAAATGTTAAAATGGGCGACGAGGTCATCTTAATCGGCGAAGAGATTTCCGCCGACGAAATTGCCCGCGCTTGCGGCACCATCAATTATGAAATCGTCTGCACCATCGGCAAAAGAGTCCCTCGCAAATATATTCCCGAAAATTAAAACTATCAATTTGTGAAAAATTTGAAACATAAATGTAAGGGAAAAGATAAAATGAAGAAAAAAGTTTTTAAGATAGTGTTGTTTGTATTATTAGGGTATGCTATATTTGCTTCAGTTGTCCTTTTTCTATTTAATGCAGTTAGAAATAACTCCACAGACCAGATAGCTATGCCGTACATATGGGAAAGTGAAGAAGTTTTCGCTGAATATGGCGAGGTTATTAGTGTTGGAAGAATGGTTTTTAAAAAAATAGAAAAAACCGAAACCTCAATGAAAGTTCCTTATTCCGTTTATGTGGGAGATTATAGACTTATAGTCTACGTAAATCTTTCAAAAAGCGGGGAAGACTGGATTCCGGTTTCTTTAGAAATAGAAAAAGTAATCGAGGAATCATTTTTCGACAGAGATTCCTAAAAAGAGGGAATATAAATGAAAAAGAAGTATATAATCCCGATAATATTTTTTATAATAAACTTGTACATAGTAGAAGGTATGCAAATTGAAGGTCTTCGCCCGCAGACTATTTTAGGAAATGCAATAGGACTCTTTTTGTTTTTGGCACCTATCGAAGTAATATTTTTCTTTTTAAGCAGAGAAGAAAAGATAAATCCGAAAATTCGAACTATAATAAAAATTCTCTTTTGGTTTTTCCCGATATGCTTTTTGCTTGGGATAATTGCGAATTTAATAAAAATTTTAGTTTAGCAATATGCAAAGGGAATATATACTAAAAAGCGCTTATGTCTTTGCAGAAAATAAGTAATAAAAGAGGTTTTGTAAAAAGAAACTAAGGAGCAAGCTTTATATGAAAGAAAAATTGAAACCGATATATCTTCTTAGTCTTTTCGTGCTCTTAACATCAATCCTTATTGTGGCTGTTCTGAGCATTTTGCAGATAGAAAGGCAGTTATTATTTGAGATTATATATTTATGTCTGGCTTTCTTTATTGCCTCTTTAATTGTTTTAATAGCTTACTATTATATGAAACTATTTTATTGTGTTTTTTCCGAATCAGAAATAAAATTATGTTGGTGGTTTTGGACTTATAAAAAACTACCATATTCTAAGATTAAAGCAATAACAATCAGAGGTGCAGTTGATCAGAAGTTTTTCCCAATTTGTGATGCTAATGGTAAGCAAAAAGCAATAATATCGCTTTATAAATCGGAGAGCACATTTAGACCAGATATGTTGCCTAATGGTATTAGTGTTATACCTTCGGGAGAAAAAGAACTTTTATGTTATACTTTTTTAACTTCAGATAATTTAAAAATATTATTTAATAAAACAGAGGTATCGGCATATATAACCGAAGAAATGATAAACCTTTATAAAGAATATTTCGATGAAATTTTTGCTATGTATGATAGCCGTATAATAGTATCTTGTTATAATAAATTTGATAGCAAAACACAGATGATTCCTTATAAAACATGGAAGAAATCATTGTCTTAATATCGCAAGTAATTAAAAAACGAGAAGCCGTTACGAGATTACAGATTTAATAAATAGGTGGCATAGTGAATAAAGCAATTAAATTTTTTGAGAATCTTAATCCATATCTAAAATTGAGCTTAAAAATTATTTTAGGCGTAAGTGTTATATTTTTAATGATATATCGCACCAGTATTTTCCCGATTCTTAACAATAATAGCATTTTGAATCATGGTGTTACACTAATAAGTCTTATTATCGTTATTCCAACTTTGATGTCTTCGGTTATATCTATTATAGATTTAATTTTTCTTCCATTTTTAAAGAGAGAAGAAAGAAAAAAAGAGAATAATGAATCCTATATAGATTATAAGTTTGATGATATTATAAAATTATTGTTAGATAACGATATTATTGATATTAAGATTAAGATAAATGAATCTATTGTAAAGATTGGAGCAAGTTCGGATTACAGCCGTTTTTATGATAAGTTTTTTGATAAACTATATTATATAGATGATACGGAATATAAAACTATGGAAGATTTCAAATCGGCATTGATAGATTTCTGCAATAATAGAAAAGTTCTATCTGTAATTTCTATTGAATGATAAGAGGGTATGCAAAAAGCGTATCCTCTTATCCTTTTATCGCACCCCATATAGTGCGACAGCATTTATTGCCCACGAAAGGCAACTCCCCACTGCGCGCCCCAAAGCAAACTCTACTGTCGGTAGAACTTGAAAATAGGTGCGAATTTGAGGGGGCGATAAGGGAAAAGCGCGGAGCCCTGCCAATCTTGACAATACCCAAACTATCCTTTATACTTATGGCTAAAGTGAAAACATTTTTTCAAGAAAATCTATGGATATACACTGAATACCGCTTTAGCCAATTCGCTTAATGTAGCATGGTCGCTTGTTTCGGAATCGGTGTGCGACTTCTCAGGAGCAGTATCAAGTATATGGCCTTGGAGAACAATTCATTTTGAGATGGTGATTCTATGACATTTCGAAAAGATTCTTTGTTGTTTTATCAGAGCGAAATTTTCTGTATTGTTATGGCAATATTATGTTTGTCTTTAATTCCGACAATAGGATTCGGGCTATCTCTTTTATGTATTTTCCCCGTTGTCATACTCATGTTGGTTAATCCAAAACTACATAATGAGTTTATTACAATCAATGAAATTGGAATCGCCTGTCAGAAGTCTGGAATACAGCTTTGGACATATGAGTGGGATAGTATTGCCGAGTTGAAAAGAAGTTCTCGCTTCCTGATGCCCTCAATAGAGGTGATAGTATATAATGAATTTGGCAAACCACAACAGTTCGCAGTATCCAACCAATACTTTCAGTTAGGTTGTTCGGCAAGAAAAGCGGTTAAGCAATACTATAAACTAATAGATAATTCACTAAACCAGTAGCAAATAGATTAATACTATCAATTTGTGAAAAACTTGAAATATAAAAGCAGAAGTAGAGGCAAAAGCGGAGAAAAAATGGAATTAATGTTATTTGCTAAAGAATTTTTAATTTGTTTTCTAATGTTTATACACATACTATTTATAGGGAAATTGGTGTCGGAAGCCCCTCAAGAGAAAAAATATTTTACAATGGTTGTAAAGGTGCCAAAAAAAGTTTCATCTATTGTAAATACTAAATTAAAAACAACAAAATTCCAGCGTCAATATGCAAATATTTTAGGCCTAATATATCATGGTTTTTTTACGACATTGTCGATTATCGTGTTTACTGTTTTTTTGACTCAAGTTTTTTATGACTATGAAAAACTTAAGTTTTATAGAATAATATGGTACCTTATTGCTATATTTGTTGGGCATATGTTTTTGATAGTAAAAATTATAATGTATTCTATTAAAGAAGCACATTATAAAAGAACTCATAAATATTAGAAGAATATCAAATCCATATTGGAAAGCTGAAATGTCGGGTAATGATATTGCCATTGATGAGTTTTTGTAACGAAGATAAGGGGTTAGCTTAGTGAATAGGATATTAAATATAAATGAAGAAATAAAATTGAATCAGTTTGTGCAAAATATATTTACATTAGAGGAAATGGAAGCATGGTTCTTAAACTATAATGTTGAAGATAGGCGCAGTATTTTATTTGCTTTGTTAAATATGGTTATACAATCGGGAGCAACAACAAATGATATTTCTGTTGCGGCAAATAATATAAAAAAAGGTCGCGCAACACCTACAATTATGTTGTTAAATCAAAAAGAGCCGTTTCAAAAGTTTGGATATAAAATTTGCCGTTTGCCGGAAAATGAACTTGCAAATGGATTTAAAGTGTTATTATGTACATTGGCAATTTCGGACAATAGAAGAAAAGAAGATGAAAAAGGAATATGCAATCATTGGTGGCATAAAGACTTGTCAGATGAGAAAGTGTTAGAGACTATAAAAAAGAACTACATGTAATGTGTAGAAAAATAGTTTTTATGCTTAGAATGATAGGATATAGCGTAAATTTGTTGCGACGGGGGAATTAAAATGAAACGCTTTAATTGGGCGGCTAAATCCATATTGGTTGTTTTTCTAATAATTAGTTTATCTGCTTGTCAACAGCATGATATCGACGACAATTCTTCTGTTAGTTCACAGCTAGAGCAAACAGAAGAAAGCAGTTCCGTAGTTTCAGATGAAAAAGCAACTGAAAGCACAGAAGAAAAGCTAACAGAAGTGCAGTTATTAGATAAGGAACTTAGAGAGCACCTTTTGGAAATTTATAGCAACGCTGATACAGTAAATACTATTGCTGAGTATAGCGATAAAATGGAAGCGTTGATAGAGAAGTATAATGGGTTAATGAGAAGCTATGTTCCTGAACTCGGTCCTGAGGGAAGTACATTTAAGTATATAAGACAAACAATACCGCCCACTTTTGAAGCACACTGTAAGGCGTGGGAAGAATATGCTGAAGTAGCTCTTTCTTCGGAAAAAACAATATTAGATGCTATTTATACCACAGGAACAGGAGCTTCAATTATATATGCATGGTACGAATATGATCTTTACTATGCGAGGGCAGAAGAGTTGTATGAGTTATGCTCTCGATTGTATCTGCTTTAGCAAAAGGATAATCTTTTCAATAAAAAATCGGTTGGATACACTCCAACCGATTTTTTATTGTTATTCTATCAACAGCGAAAGGGCTGTTATTTGTTCGGGCATAAAGCCGCTAAAGAAGTCGTATTCCGTAGAAATGATTTTTCCGTTTTCGACCGCTGAAAGGTTTTCCGCGGCGGGTAGAGATAAGAGATATGCTTCATCTAAGCTGCCGCTTATAAAAATATATGTGGGGTTTATAGCCGCAAGCTCATCTTCTGAAATCGCGGCATTTTCGCTTCCCGATTTAAATATTTCCGAGAGGATACCGAAAGAAAAGGTATCTATCGGCTGAGATAAATCTCGGTCGGAAAGATAAAGAAAAGAAGAATCTCCTGTTTTAGATTTTAATTCTTCCAAGGCTTTTTTATATGGAGCGAAAGCGGATTCGCTTTTTTTGGGTGCCTCTATCGCGCCGTAAAACATTTTTGCTATAGAATCATATATTTCTTTTAAATCGTTGGAGGAACGAGGCTCGGAAATAACAAAAACTCTGACACCGCCGTCTGAAAGGGATTTTATAACGCTTTCTTCAAAGCCTACTAAGGAGAAAAGATATTCGGCTCCGCTTTCTATAATTTTTTCCGTATTGGGATAAAGCTCGGTGCCGATTTTAAATTCGCATTCTCTCGAAGATTCATCGGATACCGCCGCGATAGTATTTTCAAGCCCGAAAGCAGTTAAAATGTTTTCAAGCTCAGGCGATAAAACAGCTATTTTTTCGGGAGCTTCTTCTATTAAGAGATTTCCTGCGTTGCAAGGGTAGGCTTCCTTTGGGATATTATGCTTCGAGGGTGCAAAGCAACCGCCGAGGGGGGACAAAGCAAGTATTAGTAAAAGGCATTTTTTAAACATAGTTTACCTCCTATTAACCTTATTGTAGCATATTTTTTAGGGATAAAAAAGGTTTTTTTAGTCTTTACTTGCTTTTGAAGTAAAATTGTTGTAGAATTAAACCATTATATAAGACGAAAGAGGTGTCTTAACAGTGAATAAAGATATTTTGAATTTGCTCGAAAGCGATGCGCACCTTAGCGCGAAAGAGATCGCCGTTATGTTAGGCTTGGAAGAAGCGGATGTTGCCGCGGAAATAGCCGAAATGGAGAAAGAAAATATAATTTGCGGATATAAAGCAGTTGTAAACTGGGAGAAAACCGAAAGACAGCTTGTTGAGGCGCTTATTGAACTAAGAGTTGTTCCAAAGCCCGATTTCGGATTTGACGAGATTGCGAAGAAAATAATGGATTTCCCCGAGGTAACCGATGTTTATCTCATGAGCGGCGGCTTCGACCTTGCTATAACCGTAACGGGGAAGAGCTTTCAGGAGATAGCTTATTTCGTTGCGGGAAAGATTTCTATTTTGGAATCGGTCGTATCAACGGCAACCCATTTTGTTCTCAAAAAATATAAAAACAATAATGTTATCTTCGAAGGCGAAAGCTCTGATGAGAGAAGGGAGCTTGGACTGTGATAGATTATGAAAAAATGCTGACGAAAGAGGTAAGAGAACTAAAGCCCTCCGGAATCAGAAAGTTTTTCGATATTGCAGCTGAGATGAAAAATGTTATTTCCTTAAGCATAGGTGAGCCCGATTTTAAAACCCCTTGGAATATAAGAGAAGCAGGGGTTAAAAATCTTAATGAGGGCGCAACCTGGTATAGCTCCAATCAGGGAATGATAAAATTAAGACAAGAGGTTTGCAACTATCAGAAAAGAAGATTCGGGGTTAGTTATCACCCTGAGGATGAATGCTTAATAACGGTCGGAGGATCAGAGGGTATAGACCTTATAATCAGAGCGCTTGTATCTGAGGGAGATGAGGTTTTAATTCCTCAGCCCTGCTATGTAGCCTATGAGCCTTTAGTAGAGCTGCAGAAAGGCGTTCCCGTTATTATAAATACAAAGCCCGAAAATCAGTTTAGATTAACAAAGGAAGAGGTTTTAGAGCATTTAACCGATAAAACAAAGCTCCTTATTCTGCCTTATCCTAATAACCCGACAGGCGCCGTTTTAACGGAAAAAGAGCTTATCGGCATAAGCGAGGCATTAGAGGGAACGAATGTTTTAGTTTTATCCGACGAGATTTACGGCGAGCTTACATATGAAAGAGAGCATATAAGCGCTCCGAGCATCGGCTCTTTATATGAAAGAACTCTTTTGATAGGAGGCTTTTCAAAAGCCTTCGCTATGACAGGTTGGCGCCTTGGCTATGTTCTCGGCCCCGAAGCTATTATTAAGCATATAAATAAAATTCATCAGTACGCAATAATGTGCGCTCCGACAACCAGTCAGCATGCCGCGATTGAAGCCTTGAAAAACGGCTCAGAGAGCGTTTCAAAGATGCGCAAGGAATATGATATGAGAAGAAGATATCTGCTTTCGGCTCTTTCTAAAATAGGGCTTGAATGCTTCCCCGCAAAAGGCGCTTTCTATCTTTTCCCCTCGATTAAATCAACAGGGCTTACAAGCGAAGAATTTTGTACCCGCCTTTTATATAGCAAGAATGTTGCGGTTGTTCCGGGAACGGCATTTGGCGACAGCGGCGAGGGCTTTGTTAGAATTTCATATTCCTATTCCCTTAATCATTTGAAAGAGGCTATATCGAGAATAGAGGAATTTTTAAATGAGCTTAAAGAAGATAAAAAATAAAGCATATGCGAAAATAAATCTTTTTCTCAGTATAACGGGAATCAGGGAAGACGGATACCATATTCTTTCGAGCATTATGCAAACGGTAAGTCTTTACGATACGGTAACCGTTAAAAAGGCGGATAAGCTAAACTGTATATGCGGCGAAATTCCTTCCCAAAAGAATATAGCATATAAAGCTGTTCGCGCCTTGGAAGAAATTTCGGGAAAAGAGCTTCCCGCAGAAATTAAAATTAAAAAAAGAATTCCCGATAAGGCGGGGCTCGGAGGCGGAAGCGCCGATGCGGCTGCCGCGATGAGGGCGGTTATAAAACTTTATGATTTAAATTTAAACGATGAGGAAATAATCTCGGCGGCAGCTAAAGCAGGCGCCGATGTTCCCTTTCTTTATTTCGGCGGCGCGGCGCTTTGCCGCGGCATCGGCGAGATTATGGAGAGAAAAGCTCCCTTGCCCGATTGCTTTATTGTTATAGCGAAGCCCGAAAAGGGCAATTCAACCCCCGAAATGTTCCGCCGCTTCGATGAAGCGGGGAAAATGAGTGCCCCGCCGGAAAAAGAGTTTTCTGAAGCTTTAGAAAAGGGCGATTTAAATGAGATAGCTTCTCTTTTGAAAAACGATTTGTTCCCTTTCGATATGTCGGGCGAAGCGTTGCCGCTTAAAGAAAAGCTTTTAGCTTTAGGTGCAGTGAACAGCGAAATGACAGGCTCAGGAACTGCGGTTTTCGCTCTCTTTGATGATAAGAAAAAGGCAAAAAAAGCCCTAAAGGCTTTAAAGAAAAATTATAAAGCATATTTAGTTAAACCGATTTGAATAAAATTTCCAAAAGCATCCAACACTTTCCATGGGAGAGGGTTGGGTGTTTTTATTATGGAGTTAAAATATGAAAAAAAGTAAAGAATTTTTATTCAAATCATCGTTAATTTTTGCATTGATTTTTAGCATTTTTTTATCAAGCTTCAGCGCCTTTGCGCGCGACTGCGAAGAGATAAGGCAAAATACCCTTAGGCTTCATATCCTCGCCGCCTCTGATTCAGAAGAAGACCAAAATTTAAAGCTTATGGTAAGGGATAAAATTTTGGAAGAGTCGGGGGAGCTTTTTTTATCGGCTAAATCCTCGGAAGAATGCAAAAAAATAGCAGAAGAAAATATGGAACGGTTTTTAAGCTTAGCCCGAAATGTAATAGAAGAAAATGGCTATGATTACAAAGCTTCGGGCGAGGTCGTAGAAATGTTTTTTTCTAACCGCACCTATGATGATGTAACCTTGCCTGCGGGGAGATATACCGCCCTTAGAATTATTATAGGAGAGGGGAAAGGGAAAAATTGGTGGTGTGTTTTATTTCCGCCACTTTGCATTCCCTCTTGTACTAAAACCGAAGAGAGTACTGAGCTTTTAAGCCCCGTTACGGGCGGCGACGCTGAAATTCAGGTTAAGCTTTGGATAGTTGAGGTTTTCGAAAGGATAAAAGAAATATTTATCGGTTGACGAAAAAGCTCTGATATTATAAAATGAAGATATAAATATTAAAAAAGGAAGAGAAAAATGCTTCATTTTATAATCGGAACAGACGGAACGGGAAAATCCGAATATTTAAGAAAAAAAGCCTTGGAATCAGCCGCGTGCGGCGAAAAGGTTTTATTCATTGTGCCTGAGCAGTTTTCTTTTCTAACGGAAAAGTTTTTCTATGAAAAAGAAAATTCGGGCAATATAGAGGTTGCTTCCTTTGAAAGAATAGAAAAGAAAATATTTTCTTCTTTGGGAAAAACCGCTCTGCCCTTATTATCGGCGGCGGAGAAGAATATTATAATGTGGCGCGCGGTTTCTGAATGCTCCGATATTCTATCGGGCGAAGAAAGAATTTATAAAAGTATCGATACGCTTAGGAATATAACCGAATTTTCCGATACATTAAAAAGCTATTCGGGATCTCCTTCTCGCCTTTTAGAGATAGCTTCGGGGCAAGACGAGGCTTTAAGAGAAAAAACCGAGGATATTTCATATATTCTCGATGCTTATGAGGCGCTAACCGCGGGTAGATATATGGACGATTGCGGCAGCTTAGATGCGGCTATAGCCTTAGTAAGAGAAAAGGGAAGCGCTGATATGTTCCCCGAGAAAATTATCTTCGATGAGTTTTGGTATTTTACGGGCGAGCAGAAGAATTTAATAGAATATTTTTTGTCGGCGTCAAAAGAGGTTTATCTGCCGCTTGAATGTTCGGACGGGTTAAAAAATCTTGCCTTTTCTTTTCCTCAGAAAACCGCTAACGAGTTAAAGGCAGCAGCCGAGAAAGCGGGGGTAGCTTGGGAAACAGAAAGGGAATTTTCTGATAATTTAAAGCATACCTCTTCCGATATGCGCTCTCTCTGGGAAAGCTATAAGCTAGACGGAAAAAGAGAACTATCCGAAAGCCAGGATATAACCTTGACCGAATGCCCCGATGCTTATCTGGAAGCAGACCTTGCGGCGGCAAGGATAAACGACCTTGTAAGGAAAGGATATAAATACAGCGATTTCGCCGTTGTTATATGTTCGGGTGAAAACTATCGTTATGCGATGATAGATGCCTTTAAAAAATATAATATTCCTTGCTTTACCGATTTCAGAAGACCTCTCAGCGAAAGCCCTGAGGCTAATTTCGCTCATCTCTTTTTGTCGGCGGCAATTTCTCCCGACAGCGATTTATATCTTTCTATGCTTAAAACGGGATTTATAGAGGCGAGCGAGGAAGAGATTTCGGCGTTGGAGCAGTATGCCTTTATATGGAATCTTAGTGGAAAGGATTTTGAAAAGGAATTTAAATTAAGCCCCTTTGGATTTGCGGGAAGAAAAAAGGAAGCAGAAGAGAGAAAGCTAAAAAGCTTAAATATGCTTCGCGAAAGGGTAGTTTTGCCCGTATTGGCTTTCAGAAGCAAATGCAAAAAAGAGGCTATAAGCGGAGGGAGAATAACAGAGCTTTTATATGAAGCTTTATGGAACAGATATAAAATAGCCGATAGGCTAACAGAAATATTTTCAGATAAAGAGTATTCGAATTCTTCGGGCTTGGTAGTTAAAGAGCGTGCCGCGGGAGTTTTCGGCGCGTTTTCCGAAATGTTATCTTCCCTTTATAATGTTTTATCAGATACAATAATAACCCTTAAGGATTATAAAGAGATTTTCTCCCTTTTTGCTTCTCTTTGCAAAACGGGAGACGTTCCGCAAAACAAGGATGCCGTTCCGATAGGAGAGATAGGGAGAGTTAGAACGGAAGCGGTTAAAACCGTATTTTTGCTCGGTGCGGCAGATGGAGCCTTCCCCGCTATACATTCGGGCGGAGAATTATTTAACCGAAAGGAAAAGGCAAGGTTTAAAAAAGAGGGACTCGACTTTATTAAAATGGCAGAGGACAGCTATTTAGAAGAGCTGTTTACCGTTTATAAAACCTTAATGCTTCCGAGGGAAAAGCTTTTTATCTCCTATTCGCAAAAGGATTTTTCGGGAGAGCCGATACAAAAAAGCGAAATTTTCTCAGAGCTTGAAGCGAAGCTTTCAGGACTTAAAACCGAAAAATACGAGGATGTCGACAGAACTGTTTTAATAAAGAGCGCTGAGGGAGCCTTTTCTGAAATGGCGCGTTGCTTTAATGATAATACGCCCTATTCCAATGCCTTAAAATTATATCTTTCGGGAAACGGAAAAAAGGCATATATTGATAGGCTTTCGTCCTTATCCCTTACAACATCGGGAAAGGTTAATAATAAAGAGCTTTTAAACAGTCTTTATCCCGAAGTTTTGCGCATTTCGGCTTCAAAAGCGGAAATGTTCTTTAAATGCAGATTTTCTTATTTTTGCAGATATACGCTGGGACTTAAGCCTTGGAAAAAAGCAGAGCTTGCGCCAAGCGATTCGGGAACCCTTATCCATTATGTTTTGGAAAAGGCGGTTGCTCTTCTTATTTCGGGAGAAATAGATAAAGAGGGCATAGGAAAAGCTGTTCAAAAAATAATGGAGCAGTATTTAAACGACGAGCTTGGGGGAGAGGAAAACAAGGACGCGCGTTTCTTAAGAGCCTTTAAGGGCATAGAAAAGCTGCTTTGCCGTCTGCTATTGCATATGGCAGAGGAATTCGAGCAGAGTGAATTCGTACCCTCCGATTTCGAACTTAGCATAACCGATGAAGAGGCGGTAACCCCATCGCCTATTGATTTGCCGTCGGGCAAAAAGCTTTTGGTTGAGGGAATTGTTGACCGAGTTGATATATTAGAGAAAAACGGCAAGAAATATGTTCGCGTTGTCGATTACAAATCGGGAGAAAAGGAGTTTTCGCTTTCCGAAATCAATGACGGTATAAATATGCAGATGCTGCTTTATTTAATGGCGCTCAGTAATTTCGGAAAAGGAAAATACGAAAATGCAATTCCTGCGGGCGTTCTTTATATGCCTGCAAAGGAGCCGCCCTTGGTTTCGGGACGAAATGTTACAAAAGAAGAAATAAATAAAAAAATAAACAAGATTTACAGAATGAAAGGGCTTTTATTAGATGATAAAGAGGTTCTTTCATCAATGGAAAAAGACCTTGGCGGAAGATTTATTCCCGCAAAGGAGAAAAACGGCGAGATAGTTTCTTCCGATTTAGCTTCCTTGGAGGAATTCGGCTTTATAGGAAAGCGAATAAACGAAAAGCTTATTACAATGGCAAAGGTTTTAAGCGAGGGAGAATTCTCGGTAGAGCCGCTTGAATTTTCAAGCGGAGCGCTGCCTTGCGATTATTGCGACTATAAATCTATTTGCGGCAAAACCGATAATACCCCTACTAAAAAACAGGATATATCGGACAAGGAAGAGGTGCTGCGAGAGATGAGGGAATGTTATGGCGAAAAACTGGACTGATGCGCAAAAAGAAGCCATCTATCTAAGAGATAGAGGGGTTTTAGTTTCTGCTGCCGCAGGAAGCGGAAAGACATCGGTTTTAACCGAAAGGGTAGTAAGCCTTTTGAAAGAGGGTAAGGATATAAGCAGAATGCTTATCGTTACCTTTACTAATGCCGCCGCGGCGGAAATGAGAAGCCGAATAAAGCTGCGCCTTTCGGAAGAGCTTGCCGCCAATTCAGACGACAAACATCTGCGCCGACAGATACTTTTGCTCCCCTCTGCTCAGATTTCTACGATGCATGCTTTCTGCCTTAATTTAATAAGAGAGCATTATAATAAAACAGGAGTTTCTCCTAATGCGAAAATCGGCGACGAGGGGGAGATTGCCTCTTTAAAATATGAGGCGGCAGTTTCGGTTGTAAGGGATTTTGTAAGAGATGAAGAACTTTTCAGAATGATAAATCCGGGGAAAACCGATGAGCGGATAATTCAGAATATTATAAAGATTTATGATTATATTTCATCTTATGCTTTTATGAATGAAACTCTTAGTAGCTTGGAAAGCCTTTGCAACCCCGAAATTCCTTTCAAGGAAAGCATATATTATCCTATTTTAAAAGAAAAAGCGCTTTTAGATGTTTCTTATTACATAGAGTCCTTGGAAAACATAAAGGCGGCGGCAGGAGAAATAAGCTTCGAGCTTCTATCAGAGCTTGAGCGAACTGCCGATCAGGACATAGCTTATCTGCAAACGCTGAAAGAGCTTTTGGAAGATGATGAATATGATAGCTTCAGAGAAGCTCTATATTTAGGGTTTGCTCGTCTTTTGCCGATAAAAAGCAGCGAAAATATAAAGGAAAGATTTAAATCCCTAAGGGATAATATAAAAACGGGCATTAAAAAGCTTCAGGATATATTCTCCTATTCCGCAGAAGAATACAGAGAGGATATGGAAAGAATTTATCCCGCGGGAAAGCTCTTTTTCGATATGGTAAGAGAGTTTCAAAACACCTATGGCGAAATGAAAAAAGAAAAAGAGCTTTTGGATTTTTCCGATATAGAGCATCTAACAATAAAGCTTTTATATAGTGAAGAGGGAGTTGTCTCCGATTTTGCGAAAGCCTTAGCCGAGGAGTTCGACGAAATAATGGTTGATGAGTTTCAGGATACCAACGAAACCCAGTATGCTGTCTTTCGCGCCCTTTCGGATAACGAGCAAAATCTTTTTACCGTTGGAGATGTTAAACAGAGCATATACCGTTTCCGTCTCGCCGACCCTACAATATTTTTAAAAAGAAAAGAGCGCTGCTCTGCCGCGGCGCCCGATCCTTATCTTATAGCCTTAAGCGATAACTTCCGCTCTTCAAAAGGCGTTTGCAATACGGTTAATAAAATATTTTCCTCTATAATGAGCCCTACCGTTGGAGAAATGTATTATGGGGAAGAGGATAGGCTTATTTATCAAAAGGACGACGAGAGCGAAACCGAAATTATTATAACCGAAAACACCTCGGAAGAAGCAGAGGCTTTAGCTGTAGCCGAGAGAATTAAAACCCTTATAAAAGACGGAATAGAGTTAGGAGAGGAAAAAATTCCGATTTCTTATGAGGACATTGCAATCTTAATGGGAACGAGAAAAGCATTCTCAGTTTTCTCCGATGTTTTCACCAAAGCGGGAATTCCGCACATATGCGACGGCGGCGAGGGCTTTTTAAAAACAAGAGAGTGCGATAGCTTAATATCGCTTCTTCGCGCTATAGATAACCCCTGCTATGATATGCATTTTGCCGCGGCATTTGTTTCTCCCGTTTTCAGTTTTTCGCCCGATGATTTGGTATTTTTGAAATCGCAAAACAAGAAAAGCCTTTATGAAGCGGCTATAGACTCAGGCGATGAGTCGATAGCTTCCTTTGCGCTTCTTTTAAAAAGATATCGCTCATATTCCTTTACATTAAGCGCCGCCGAGCTTATTAAAAAGATTTTTTATGAAACTAATTTTATAGAGATTTTCGCTTCTTTCCCCTCAGGCGAGGTAAGCAGAGCCAATCTTATGAGAGCATTGGAAATTGCCGAAAAGGATACGGCTTCGCCGATGTCTTTAAGAGAATACCTCGGAAGAATAGATAAATACGGCGAAAGATCGGTAAAGCTATCCGCCCCCTCTTTGTCGGGTGCAGTTCGTATGATGACGATACACGGCTCTAAAGGGCTCGAATTCCCCGTATGCTTTGTTTGCGACTGCGGCAGAAATCATAAAACCGAAAAGGGCGAGGATCCTGTTTTAGTTCATAAAACCTTAGGTATCTGCATGAAGGTTTTAGACAGCGAAAGGCACATATCATATACAACCGCGCCCTTGGAAGCGGCGAAAATCCTTAAAAGTAACGAGCTTCTTTCGGAACGAATGAGGGTTTTATATGTTGCTTTAACCAGAGCCCAGAAAAAGCTTATTATTACAGCCTCTCTTAAAAACCGCGATAAAAGCTTATCCAAGCTCTTAGGAGAAATAGGAAGCGGCGCAGTAGCGCCATCAAAGGTCTTGTCCGCTAAGAATGACCTCGAATGGGTGCTTATGGGAATTTGCGAGCCCTCTGACGACGCCCGAAAAAGCATTATTCCGTCAGTAGGGATTAAATCAGACCTTTCGGCAAAGGTCGTTTTAGCCGAGCCTTTAGAAAAAGAGGAAAAGAAATCAGAGATAGAGGCTGAAGTACCTCCCTCCGATGAAATATTGAAAATACTAAAGGACGCGGCTGAATTTTCTTATGAAAACAGCGGAATAGAAAAAATTCCCGTTCGCCTTTCTGTTTCAGATATTGCAAAGAAGCATTCCGAGCCTCAGTTTATATCAAGACCGAGCTTCGCATCAATGGAAGATGCAACCGCGGCAGAAAGGGGAACGGTAGTTCATAAATTTATGCAATATGCTGATTACTGTTTAGCCCAAAAATCCTTGGAAACCGAAATAAAGCGGCTTTTGGAAGCAGAATTTTTAAGCGAGAAAGAAGCCGCCTTGTTAGATAAGGATAAGCTGACTGCTTTTTTCAGATCTTCCCTTTATGAGAGAATCTCAAATGCAGATAAGGTTTACAGAGAATATTCCTTTATGTTTTCGAAAAATGCAGGAGATATAATGGATACTCTCCCGAAATTTAAAAACGAAAAGGTTTTAATTCAGGGAATAGCCGATTGTATTATAATTGAAAACGGCAGATTTACAGTTATCGACTATAAAACAGATAATGTTAAGACTGAAGATGCTCTGATAGAGCGGTATAAAGGTCAGCTTGAGCTTTACAGCGAGGCGCTTGAAGAAAGGCTTAAATTGTCTCAGGGCGAAAGAATAATCTATTCCTTTAAATTAGGAAAAGAAATTAAATTATAAATGAAAAAAGACCTTGTCCTCGGACAAGGTCTTTTTTCTTGGTGAGCTATCCGCGATTCGAACGCGGGACACCCTGCTTAAAAGGCAGGTGCTCTGCCGGCTGAGCTAATAGCTCGACTTGCTTTTCAAAAGCGCTCCACTATTATAACAAACAGAAAACGGATTGTCAATAATAAAATACCAATTTTTTTAAAAATTTGCATATTTACGGTCTTTAAACACTTTGTCTTATTTTAATCGGCAATTATAGGTAAAGTTGCACAAAATATTAAATATTATTTATGCGATTTGTCTATTGCCAAAACCGAGACCCAGCGTGTATAATTTTTATAAAGGAATACTATCTTATAGTGCGCTTATATACCATTAGGAGGATTACGATGAAAAAGCAAGTTTCTTTATTAATTGCGCTAATTATGATTTGTACAGCGGTTATTTCTGCAATACCTCTGTCAGCTGTCGCAGACTCGGCAGGAAAAATGACCTGGACTCTCTATGATGAAGCAGAGAAAGCCTTGCCGATTGGTGCCGAAGGAAAAACCGATTTCAGCAGCTCTGTTTTCTCATTTGAAAATAGCGGCTCAGGCAGCTTGGCTCCGGTTGATTGGGGAGTAAATGATGCAGGAGTTTTAACTCTCGGAAACGAGAAACGCTTAAATAATACTGCAAAGGATTGGAAAAGTACCATAACTATAAAAGAGAATGGTATGACGGTTAATTCTGTAAGTAAATACGATGCTGTTAAAGTTGTATTTACTGCGCCTACAAATGGAACATATGCTCTTATCCCCGTTTCTACAGACAAAAGCGGTCAGAGCGCATATGCTACGGGCTATTCTAACCATATAAGAGTTTATACCGATTCTGCTACGCTTTTCTCGACAACGGTATTAACTGCTCCTGATGCAAAAGGATATACCGAATATTTCACACAGAACGGTGAAACATGGCTTAATTTAGCAAAAGGCGAGAAGCTTTATGTTGAAATTAATCCTAATAAGGCTTCTAATGTTGCTTCGAATCCCTCAAACCCTTCGGGCGGATACCTTGCAACCCTTAATTTCATCGTATCCCTTGAGGCAACAGCCGGAAATGAAGTTATAGTAAACAAAAGTTATTCTATAAAAGACGAAATAAATGGGTTTATTCCGAAAACCGGTTATGAAATAACCCTTAACGGAACAAATTCTACCGTTGGAGAAACTGCTACTTCGGTTAAAAACGATACATATTATAAATATCAGTTTAATAATGATGCTGTTTCAACAGCTCCCACCAATGCGAGATACAGCATGGAATACTATGCTCCTGTATGGGGTTCAAAGGCTTGGGGAAATGCACCGATATTTAAAACTAACGCAACCCTCGATAGCTTCCATTATGCCGACAGTAACTACAATGTAACCTGGTATGATGCTAATATCAATAAGAACACAGGTCTTGTAACAACAAAAACAAACGGTGTAAATCTTCGCTGGAGAGTAGCCTTTACAGCACCCGAGGGCGGCGACTATTTTATAGACCTTTCTGCGGTTACAGCGAACGATAAAGCTAATCAGAGGGCTAAGTTTAAAATCTACACCTCTTCTAATACAGACGAAACAACATTTGACCTTATCTCGGAAGATAAAGCCGTTTACATAGGCGACTTTTATGCTGAGCGCACAAATGTTCTTTATCCCTGTGAAGATGGTTTAATCCCCGTTACTCTCAAAGCGGGAGAAAAGCTCTATTTTGAATCTCAGTTCTATAAAGGTTCTTCTGAATATACCGGCGGTATGACCCTTACATATAATCTTACAATGCACAAAGGCTCCGCTACCAAAAACATTCCTAATGATAAATTAACCCTTAATACAACAGTAGCTCAGAACAAAGCGGTTGGCAACACATTTACTCTTACTGCAACAGGCGTTTCGGGCGCTACAAGCGGAACAGATATTAAATGGCGTTCTACCAACCCCGCAGTTGCAACCGTTGATGGAACTGTTGATAATAACGGTAATATAATAGGTAACGTTAAGATAGTAGGAAACGGAACCTGCGATATTATAGCTTATAACGAATATACCGAAGTTAAATGCAGAGTTTCAACCTCAGCTATAGCAACTCCGAGCTCGGTATCAATAACCAACGGATCGGCTATAACAATGAATCCCTATGATATTATTAAGTTGAGTATATCTCCGAGCGCAGAGAATTTTGTTAATGTTAAATGGTCGTCTTCCGATCCCGATGTTATCGATGTATTAAGCGATGGAACATTGGTATTCAGAGATTTCGGCAAAAAAGAGGTTACAATAACTGTTAATGCTGACAGCAAAACAGCTACCTGTAAAGTAACCCCCTCAAGCCATACACATACTCCGAGCGGAGTATATAAGCAGGCCAAGGCTCCTAATTGTACCGAAGAGGGAATAGAGGTAATGACCTGTACAGAATGTAACAAGGCTGTTGCTTCAAGAGCTATCCCCGCTAAGGGACACACCTATTATACAGATGATTTAGGTAACAGAAAGGGTGTTGTAACAGTTTATCCTACAGTTGGTGTAGGCGGTGTTATGACATATACCTGTAAGATATGCGGTGCAGAGGATAACGACAGAATAGCAGCAGGTATCCTTGATACTGTTGTTCTCACCAAAGCTCCTACAAAGCTTTATTTCGAGGTTGGGGAAACCTTGGATACAACAGGCTTAGTTGTTAGCCTTACCTATAAAAACAATAGCTATGTAACAGATATAACAGACTTTAAGGGAATTGCATTTACATATGATTTCTCTAAAGAGGCTGAAAATGTTCCCGTTAAGTTTAAGTATCAGGGAACAGAGCTTACATTCTATGTAACAGTTCAAAATAACGATAATCCCTATATCGGCGATGCCGATGGCGACGGCGATATCGATGGCGACGATTTAGTTCTCTTAATGAAAGCCGTTGCAGGCGCTTCCGATCCTATTAAGTTCTTTAATGCGGATATCAATGGCGATAAAACTCTTGATGTTATTGATGCTCAGCTTTTAAAGCAGTGCATCGATGGCTACAAAAATACCGAATATTTCAAATAAGTTAAAACTTTAAATCTAACAAGAGGTAAGAAATATGAAAAAGAAAATTATATCCGTAGTAATAGCAGCGGCAATAACCGTAGGTCTTGCGCTTTCAGCTTTTATGCTTGCTTTTGCGGG
>JAGBHD010000059.1 GCA_018110785.1 Oscillospiraceae bacterium | reverse complement strand
GCCTGGGTGCTTTCTTGCCATAAGGACGGCGAGAGTACAGTTTTAAACGGCGAAATGAAAGGCAAAGAGCTTTCGGAGGTTTTAAAGCTCTGGGGAAATGAAGCAATAGGAAAAAGAGCCGAGAAGTTTCCTTATTTTCCGCTTTTAATAAAGCTTATAGATGCAAAGGATAAGCTCTCGGTTCAGGTGCACCCCGCAGACGACTATGCGTTGAAAAACGAGGGCGAATTCGGCAAAACCGAAGCCTGGTATGTTGTTGATTGCGAAGAGGGAGCCTCTTTGATTTACGGCTTTAAAGAGGAAATCTCCAAAGAGGAGTTTCGCCGCAGAATAGAGGATAACACCCTTTTAGAGGTATGCAACAAAGTTCCCGTTAAAAAAGGCGACCTTTTCTTTATCCCTGCAGGAACGCTTCACGCTATAGGCGAGGGGATTTTAATTGCTGAAGTTCAGCAAAACTCAAATACTACCTACCGCGTTTCCGACTATGGAAGACTCGGCGCTGACGGAAAGCCGAGAGAGCTTCATATCGAAAAAGCCGTAGATGTAACCGAAACTATCCCCCCGACCATAGGATACGGAGCTGTCGGCGAGATTATAAAAACCGAATTCGGCGAGAGAAGACTTCTTGCGTCTTGCGAGTTTTTCAAAATGGAAACAATGCTTCTTTCGGGCGAAACAGCTATCGGGGAAAAGGATAGCTTTGTTTCTGTAGTAGTGCTTGAGGGAGAGGGCGTTTTAAAAGCGGAAGAGGAAATACCCTTTAAAAAAGGCGACAGCCTTTTTATTCCCGCTTCCATAACCGCTAAAATATCGGGAGAAGCAAATCTTCTTATAAGTAAAGTTTAAGGAGAAAAAAGATGGCAGTTTTTTATAATGAAGGAATAAAACAGTTTGTTCTTTCAACAGAAAAAACATCTTATATTTTTTATGTTTCAAAAACAGGTTACATAGTAAATCTTCATTACGGAAAAAAGCTCTCCGAAAAAGGGGACTATCGGCATCTATGGTATTCCGACCCCGTTTTCGCCCCTCAGCACGAGGGCGACGTAAATTCCAAATACTCCCTTAACGAAATGCCCTCCGAATACCCCGCGTACGGCAGCGGAGATTATCACGAAGCGGCATTCGGTGTAGAATTTTCAGATGGTTGCCGACTTGTTGATACCGTTTATGAGTCCTACGAAATTTTAAAAGGAACAATAGAGCCCGAAAATTTACCCGGCCTTTCGGGCGGAGACAATACATTGGTTTTAACCCTTGTAGATAAAACGACAAATCTTAAGATAAAGCTTTATTATTGTATCTTCGAAAAAGAGGACATTATAGCGAGATACACGATAGTTGAAAATACAACAAATGAGCCCGTTATAATAACAAGGGCGCTGAGCTTAAATTTAGATTTACCAACCTCTCAGTATGATATGATTTCCTTTTATGGCTATCATTTAGAGGAATGTCAGTTAGAAAGAGTCCGTCTGCACCACGGAGTTCAGTCAACAGGTAGCCGCCGAGGCGCTTCGGGGCATAGCCATAATCCCGCTATGATATTAGCTTCTCCCGAAACCGATGAGAGGCAGGGCGAAGCCTATGGAATGGCGCTTTGCTATAGCGGAAACTTCATCGCAAGAGCTGAAGTTGACGGTTACGGCAGAACAAGAGCCCAAATCGGAATCCACCCCGACGATTTTAAATGGACATTATCCCCCGGAGAGAGCTTTACAACTCCCGAGGCGGTTATGACCTATACAGATAAAGGTTTAAACGCTCTTTCTCATAATTTCCATAATGTTATAAGAAATAAGCTTGGACATACCAAAAGAAGAGATATGCACCGCCCGATAGTTGTAAATAACTGGGAGGCTACATATTTTGATTTTAATGAGGAAAAAATCCTTGAAATAATCCGAAGCTGCAATGGACTTGGCATTGATACTTTTGTTTTAGACGACGGTTGGTTTGGAAGCGAAAAAGAATGCCGAAATAATGATGATACATCTTTAGGGGATTGGCTTGTTGCAGAGCAGAAGCTCCCGAGAGGACTTACCCCCTTAATAGAAGAATGCGAAAAGCAGGGAATGCAGTTTGGCCTTTGGCTTGAGCCCGAGATGATTTCGGAAACAAGCGAGCTTTACAGAAACCACCCTGATTGGGCTATAAAAAAGGCGGGAAGACCTTTCTGCCGCGGAAGAAATCAGCTGATTTTAGATATAACGAGAGAAGACGTTTATAACTATTTAGAAGAGCGCCTTATCTCGTTATTGTCCGAAAACCGCATTTCTTATATTAAATGGGATATGAACAGAAATATGAGCGATGCTTATTCCTCAAGCTTACCCCCCGAAAAACAGCCCGAAATTTTCCACCGCTATATTTTGCAGTTCTATAGACTTTTAAGAAGCATAACCGAGAAATTCCCCGATTTGATTATCGAGGGTTGCGCAGGCGGCGGCGGAAGATTCGATATGGGAAATCTCTATTTCTGTCCGCAGATTTGGACAAGTGATGACAGCGAGGCTATAGAGCGTCTTCGCATTCAGTATGGAACCTCTATGATTTATCCGCCGCTAAGTATGACGGCTCATATATCCGCTTGTCCCAATCATCAAACAAATAGAACGACGCCTTTCGAAACTCGCGCGGCAGTTGCAATGAGCGCATCTTTCGGATATGAGCTTAATCCCTTGAATTTGCCTGAAAACGATAGAGAGAAAATCGCATCGCAGGTTAAATCCTACCGCGAAAATGCCGATCTTTTAGAGAAAGGCGATTTTTACAGGTTGGAAAGCCCCTTTGATAAGCCCTATTCTGCATGGATGTTTGTAAGCGAGGATTTAAAAAAGGCGAGAGTTACCTTTGTTCAGCAGCTTTACCGCCCAAGACTCAGAGCGGTTGTAAAGCTCCAAGGCCTTGATGAGAAGGCCCGCTATGAAGTAACTAATGAAGCGGGAGAGAAAATCGGAACATTCGGCGGTGATGAGCTTATGTTCGCAGGAATGTCCTTTGAGCCGAAATCGGATTTTGAAGCTATAGTTTATAATCTTAAAAAAGTAAGGAGATAATTTTATGAACAGAGAACCCTATTTAGTTATTCTTGCAGCGGGAATGGGAAGTCGCTATGGAAGCTTAAAGCAGATAGATCCCGTAGATGCAGAAGGCCATGCAATTATAGATTTTTCTATATATGATGCTTTAAAGGTTGGGTTTAAAAACATTTGCTTCATTATAAAAGAAGCAATCGAAGAGGAATTTAAAGCCTTTATAGGCGACCGCGTTTCTAAATATGCAAATGTTAAATATGTTTATCAAGAGCTTTATAAAATTCCAGAGGGCTCAGCTGTTGAAGAGGGAAGAGAGAAGCCGTTGGGAACTGCCCATGCGCTTCTTTGCTGCAAGGGAATTGTTGATGCCCCCTTTGTTGTTATCAATTCCGACGATTATTATGGGCTTGATACCCTTAAAACAGCCTACGACTTTTTTGAAAGACAGTAACGATGATACCACCTATGCAATGGTAGGCTTTGTTCTTAAAAACACCTTAACAGAAAACGGAAGCGTTTCTCGCGGAGTATCGGTAGGGGAAAACGGCTACCTTTCGGATATTAAAGAAATCAAAAAGATTTATAAAACCCATTTCGGCGCAGAATATGAAGATGAAAACGGAGAAAGAAAGCCGATAGACGAAAACAGCATAGTTTCTATGAATTGTTGGGCTTTTAAGGAAGCCTATCTCGAAAACTTAGAAAAGTCCTTTCCTGAGTTTTTGAGAAATATTCCGAAAGGCGATTTGAAAAAGGAGTTTTTAATTCCCGAAACCGTTGATGAGCTTATCAAAAAAGGAGAAGCAAAGGTTAAGATATTAACATCAAATGAAAAATGGTTCGGCGTAACCTATAAAGAGGATAAGCCCGAGGTAGTTGCTAAAATAAAAGAAATGAAAGAGGCGGGTAAATATCCCGAAGATTTCTTAAAATAATTTTTTAAAAGCTGTTGACAAAGATAAAAATATATGTTACACTAATAATACAAAATCCTATTAAGGAATAATTATTATGAGAAACACTTTACAGCGAACTATGATACTCGATATGGTTAAAAGCTTAAAGACTCACCCTTCGGCTGACGAGATTTATGCGGAGGTAATAAAAAAAGCCCCATCCGTAAGCCGCGCAACGGTTTATAGAAATCTCGCCAACCTATCTGAAGATGGTCTTATAAAAAGAATCGCGGTTGCAAACGCGCCCGACCGATTTGATTTTAACCTATCCAACCATAGCCATTCAAGATGCTCTGTTTGCGGAAAGGTTTATGACCATCCGTTTAAGATAAGCTTTTTACCCGAAGATTGGGAAACGGAAGATTTTAAGGCAACAGGCTATGATTTAGTAATAAATGGAGTTTGTTCTGATTGCAAGCTCTAAAAACATAAAAGGAGAAAAACTATGGATCTTAAGGGAACAAAAACCGAAAAAAATTTACAGGCAGCATTTGCAGGAGAAAGCCAGGCAAGAAATAAATATACATATTTTGCTTCGGTTGCAAAAAAAGAGGGCTATGAGCAGATAGCAGCAATCTTTACAGAAACTGCAAATAATGAGAAAGAACACGCTAAAATGTGGTTCAAGGAGCTCGGAGAGCTCGGAACAACTGCTGAAAATTTAAAGGCAGCAGCTGCAGGCGAAAACTATGAGTGGACCGATATGTATGAAACCTTCGCTAAAGAGGCTGAGGAAGAGGGCTTTAAGGCTATCGCCGCTAAGTTCCGCGCAGTAGCAAAGGTTGAAAAGCATCACGAAGAGAGATATTTAAAGCTCTTAGAGAATGTCCAGATGAATAAGGTTTTCGAAAAAGCAGAGGAAACAATGTGGGTTTGCCGCAACTGCGGACATCTCGTAATGGGCAAGAAAGCTCCCGAGATTTGTCCCGTATGCGCTCATCCGAAGAGCTATTTCGAAGTAAATGCAGAGAATTATTAAGCTATAAAAAACAGAGGAAGACAAATATTTGTCTTCCTCTGTTTTTTATTTGTAGTATTTTAAATTAAAAAAGTTTATGATAAAATAAGGAATTAGATATCGCTTAATTGTATAATAAGCGAAGGGATAATTTTCCGAAGGTCAGGAGGGGTCGTATGGATAACGGTGAAAGTAGCTATCGCCGCTTCCTTAATGGCGATGAAACTGCCTTTGACGAAATAATGAATGAGCTTTTTGATAAGCTTGTCTTTTTTATCGACCGTTATGTGCAGGATATTTATGCCGCTGAAGATATCGCAATAGATACCTTTTCCGACCTTTTAGTGCATCGGCATCGGTATAATTTTAAGGTGAAGCTTAAAACCTATCTGTTTATGATAGGCAGAAGTCGTGCGCTTAACTACATAAAACGAAGAAAGATAATTTATTTTACCGACCTTTCGAAAGCAGAGGAAATACCTTCTGAAAAAGATGAATTCTGGGAAGCTCTTTTAGCGGATGAGAGAAAAAGAATGGTAAACGAAGCTATAGAAAAGCTTTCGGGGGATATGCGAGTTGTAATTCATCTTATTTATTTCGAAGAGCTAAGCTATGATGAGGCGGCAAAGGTAATGAAAAAGAATAAAAAACAAATAGATAACCTTTTATACCGCGCTAAAAAAGAGCTTCGCTCTATTCTTGGAGCGGAAGGAGAAATGTTGCTATGAGAAGCTTTGAAGAACGAAAGGCAGAAATTTTTCGCCGAAGCAAACAGAGAATAAACCAAAGGGCGAAAACCCGAAAAAGAATAATACTTTATATTTTACCTATGATTATTTGCTCGCTCATTGCCTCAGCTTTTATATTGCCCGATATGATTTTAGAGGACAATAAAAAACGAGGAGAGGAAAAAACAAGCGACATTTTAATTTCTAAGGCAGTATCTGTTGAGGTAAAGCTTATCGGGGAAACTAAATTTTTTAAGGATAAAGAAGAAGTAGAGAGGCTTTTTGAGGAAGTTACCTCTTTAGAAAAAAATGAAGCGGTTTATCAGGGCTTAAATTCAGAGCTGAGTGGAATAGCTGCATACCAGCATACCTCTTCCACAGGACAATACCAAATAGTTTTTAATCTTTCTTCAGGAGAAAAGGTAACCTATCGCTTTGGCGGCGGAATTTTATACAACAAAAAAACCAACAGCATTTATAATATAAGCGATAACGAAGAAAAAAGGCTCAAGGCTATAATCGGAATATAGAGAGGAGAAGATTTTATGAAAAGAAAAATAATGGGCTTGTTATTAGTTTGCGTTATGATAATAAATCTTAGCGGTTGCAAGAAGGTGTATGCCGCCGATTTAATGAGCGGGGTTAAGGCGAATTCGGTTTCCTCAAAGGCAGTAGACGAGACTTTTATAAACTCGCAGATGCGCTTAGCTTTAGAGCTTTTTAAATCCTCTGCTAAAGAGAGTGAAAATAAAAATGTTCTTATTTCTCCTCTTTCTATTCAGCTTGCGCTAAGTATGACGGCAAACGGAGCAGTTGGGCAAACTAAAATGGAAATGGAAAAGCTTCTCGGCGGAGAGCTTTCTATAGAAGAACTAAATCAGTATCTTTACAGCTATGTAAAATCTCTTCCCTCAGAGGAAAAGAGTAAATTAGAAATAGCCAATTCTATATGGTGGAGAGACACTGAGGATATATTAACAGTTGAAAAAGACTTTTTGCAGACAAATGCCGATTATTATGGCGCAGATGCCTACAAGGCTCCGTTTGATGGACAAACGGTAAAGGATATAAATGATTGGGTGAAAGAAAAAACCGACGGAATGATAGATAGCATTGTCGATGAAATAGATAAATTTACAATGATGTATCTTATCAATGCCTTGGTATTTGATGCCGAATGGGAAAATGTTTATACTAAGTCGGATATAAGAGACGGAACATTTAGCTCTATATCGGGCAAAAAAAGCGTAGTTCCGATGATGAATTCCGAGGAATATAAATATCTTGATGACGGGAAATCAGTTGGATTTATCAAGGATTATAAAGACGGGAAACACAGCTTTGCGGCTTTGCTTCCGAATGAAGATATAGGAATTTATAATTATATCAAAGGGCAAACAACTGAGGGATTGCTAGAAATCTTAAATAATGCAAAAGAAGAATTGGTAAAAGCAACGATGCCTAAATTCAGCTATGAATATGAAATAGGTATGAGCGGTATATTAAAAGCTCTGGGAATACCGACCGCTTTTGATGAATCTTTGGCGGATTTTTCAAAAATGGGCAAACTTTCATCGAAAGATGATAACCTCTATATTGGCGATGTTTTGCATAAAACCTTTATCTCGGTTGATGAGCTTGGAACAAAGGCGGGCGCCGTTACTTCGGTAGAGGTTGACCGTATGGGAATGGCAAAGCCCAACTATGTAAAGTTAGACCGACCTTTTGTTTATATGATAATCGATAACGCAACTTCTCTTCCTATATTTATCGGCGCGGTAATGGATATATAAAAATATCAGCGGCACACTTTATAAAGTGTGCCGCTAAATATTTTTTTGGTTAGATTAAAAATCCGCCGTTAGGGCTTAAAATTTGACCTGTTATAAAGTCGGATTTCGTACTGCATAAAAACAAAACAGCTTCTGCAACGTCCTGACCTGTTCCAAGGCGGTTTAGAGGAGTTTTTTCTATAAGCTCGGTTTTTTCTTCCTCGGAAAAAGAGGAAAGCATATTAGTATCTATAACGCCGGGGGCAACGCAGTTTACCCTGATGCCGCTTGAAGCGGTTTCTTTTGCGAGAGCCTTTGTAAAGCCGATAATTGCGGCTTTTGAAGCGGAATATAAAACCTCACCTGCGGCGCCGCATATTCCCCAGATGGAGGATATATTAACGATAGCGCCCTCTTTTCTTTTCAGCATATCAAAGAGAACTTCCTTTGTTAAAAGCATAGTACCGCCGATATTGGTATCAAAAACAAGGGAATAATCCTCTTTTTTTGTATCTGTAAAAAGCCCATAGTGGGAAATTCCGGCATTATTTATAAGAGCATCTATGCGCCCGAATCTGGCTAAAACGGAAGCTACCGCTGTTTTTAAGCTCTCAAAATCAGAAAGGTCAATAAAAAAGGCTTCCGAATCGATATCGTTTTCTCTTAAAATATCTCTGATTTCAAAAGCCGCGGTCTTGTTTTTGCAGTAACCTATAGCAACCCGCCAGCCCGCTCTGCCAAAAGAGATTGCAATATCTTTTCCTATGCCGCCCGAAGCGCCCGTAATAAAAACGGTTTTATTCATTGATATTATCTCCGTATTCATCGCTGTTTAAAAGAATAGACTCAACATCGGCTTTCTTTTCATCATCGCGGATTTTCTGAAGCTCCTCGGCACTCGGAAGCTCCGCTAAGGATTCGAGCCCGAAGCAACGGAGAAAATTTGCGGTTGTTTTGTAGCAGATGGGGCGGCCGGGAACTTCAAGCCGTCCTGCTTCCTCAACCAAGCCTTTTTCGCAAAGGCCGCTAACAACCTCATTAGAGGAAACACCGCGCACCTGCTCTATAAAGCTATTGGTAACGGGCTGATTATAAGCGATGATTGAAAGAACCTCCATAGCCGCGCGCGATAAGGGGGCATTTCTTCTGCGGTCAAGAGCAATTTTAACATATTCCGCGTTATCGGGATTGGTAGAAAGCTGATAATCATCTGAAAGGCGCAAAAGAATAATTCCGCTGCCGTCTTCTTCCAATCGGTCCTTTATGTTCTGCAAAAGCTTAACGATAGTTCCCGTATCGGCGCCAACAGCCTCGCTTATGCGAGAAGCGCTTATAGGCTCGCCGCAGGCAAAGAGAACAGACATGATAGCAGATTCAAGTTTTTTAAGTTCCATTTTAACCACCATTTACGAAGATTTTTTCTTTTTATAAGCGTTGTCATTCAAGGAAATCTCATTATTTTCCGATATATGTAGCTTTTTTGATTTAATAAGCTCTAAAACAGCTAAAAAGGTTGCAACATTTTCGCTTCTATCAGGCCTTGTAAAAAGCTCGTTAAAGGAAACCTTTCCGCGCTTTAAAACATTTTTCAAAACGAAAATTGTTCTCGAAAAAACCGAAACGATTTTATGAGCAACAATGCCTTTAAATGAGGTCGCGGGGGGAGGAAGTCTTCTCTGAGCCTTTCCGCAGGCATCGGAAAAGGCTAAAAGCAGTTCGCTTTTATCGTGCTCTCTGTGGTAGGTCTTATCAAACCCTATATCCATAGGCTCGCGGATAAAAAACACATTTCCTTTATATCTGGGAGTAAGCTGAGCGGCGGCGGTTTTTAAAAGGCTGTATTCTAAAAGTCGGCCCTCTAATTCCTTCTTTAGCTCCTCGCCCTCTTCATGCTTAGGGAGAAGCATAACGGTCTTGATATGAATTAAGCGGGAAGCCATCTCTAAAAAGGCGCTCGAAATTTCCAAATCAGCCTCTTTCATTTCGTTTATTGCCGCCATGTATTGGTCAACAAGCGAGAAAATTTCGATATCATAGATATTCAGTTTGTGTTTGGAAATGAGGAACAAAAGCAAATCTAAAGGTCCCTCAAATTCCGCAAGCTTATAGGATATCTGTTCCATTTTGCACTCCTTTAAAAGGAATAAATCATTTTAAAAATTATATCAATAGGTCTTGATAAAACATCAAAGAGGTTAAAAAAGAACGACCGAACAATCGCCAAAGGTGTATCCAAAACGCCTAAAAATATCAATACTAAAAGGCCTAAGCGAATATATCGTTCATATTGCATAACCTTAAAATAATATCTCTCGGGCAAAAGAGCAAAAAGAATTCTCGAGCCGTCTAAAGGGGGGATAGGGATAAGGTTAAAAATCGCAAGACCGATATTAAGGCTTGTCATAACAGAGAAAACGGTTAAAAGAAAATCAATAAAAGCCGCTTCATTTCCTGCTAAATAAACATACAATAAAATCTTATAAATAATATAGGAAATAAAAGAAAGGACAATATTTGATAACGGACCTGCAAAAGCGGTTATTGCCATTCCTGTTTTCATTGAAACCTTTTTAAAGCGAACGGGGTTAACGGGAACGGGCTTTGCCCAACCGAAGCCAAATAAAAGCATACAAACTGTTCCTATAGGGTCGAGATGCACCAAAGGATTTAAAGAAAGGCGCCCTTGCATAGCGGCAGTATCATCGCCAAGCTTATAGGCGGCGTATCCGTGGGCATATTCGTGGATAGGAAAGGCGGTTAAAAGAACAACGGCAGATATTAAAATTGTTATCGGGTCAAAAGCACCTGAAAGCAAAGACATATATACACACGCACCTTTCATGCATAATAAATAATTATACTATATTTTAAGATAAAAAACAAGGCTCATACAAGAATTCCCGCAGAGAAATCTGCGGGAAAAATTTTAGTTCTTTTCTTTATATTTTGCAATAAGCGCGTCCTGATTTTCGGTTGACATTTCTTTAATAGCAATTAAATTTAATTTGCCACCGTCGTCCTTTAAGATATAATAAGCGAATTTATCGGGAACAGAGAAGGTCTGGCTATCGTCGCCCCAGTCGGGTGTCGGAGCTAGGTATCCTACAGTTACGGTTACTGTATCTCCCGATTTGGAGATGCTGTCTATCAAAGGAGAATAGCAGTTAAGCCCTGCCGATAAGGGAAGATGATATGATTTAGTATCCTCTGTATAGGTTGTAAGGTTAGTAATATCACCAACCGATTGATGAACAAGCTCTACGGTATTTCCGAAAAGGGACACAGCTGCAACCTCGGCATCGCTTGCGGGAATCATAATGCTTCCTATATCGTCTGTCGAATAATAGTTAATCCCGTTAGTATATATGAGGTGCCAAAGAGAGGACTGAATTAAAAAAGACTGTCCCGATTTGGCAATACTGTCAAAATAAACGGGGTCCAGCATAACAACAGGGGTTAAAAATTCGCGGTATTTTTCCTTTTTAGAACTGTTGTCAAGAAGGTTTTTCGTTAGATTAACCGCTCCAACGAAGGTAGAAATAATTCCTACTATCGTAAAGAAAACCAAGGCTCCGCCAAGCAAAGAGGTTAAAGCCTTTTTTGCCTTAGGCGAAAGAGCTGGTTTTTTTTGCTCAGAAGATTTTTCTTTTTTCTTTAAAGATATCTTCGGCAGCTTTATATTCAGCTTCTTTTTTTCTTTTTTATTTTCGGGAGTCATTTCCTTTTGCTCCTTTTCTTAAACTTAAATATATTATAAAGGAAAAGTTAAAGCTTTTCAATAGTTTTTAAAAAGAAAGCCCGCTCGACAAACAAGTCGCCTTATGATATACTGATATGCGAGGTGATAAAGCTTTGTTTAATAAAGAATATTTAAAGGAAATTTCAGCGCAGTACGAAATAGGACTCTCCGAAGAGGCTTTAGAGAAATTTTCCGTTTATTCCGATTTTTTAAGAGAATATAACGAAAAGGTAAATCTTACCGCAATAACCGATGAAAATGAAATTGCCGTAAAGCATTTTTTGGATAGTATGCTTTTATTAAAGGTCTTAAATAAAAAAGATATATCTATAGCAGATGTCGGCGCGGGCGCGGGATTTCCGAGCGTTCCGTTTTTAATAGCAAACAATAAAGCTTCTCTTTATGCTATCGAGCCTAATAATAAAAGAGTTGAATTTTTAAATCAGCTCAGCGAAAAAATAAAGCTCCCATTTGAGGCGCGGCATATAAGGGCAGAGGAAGCGGGAAGAAATGCTGAATACAGAGAAAATTTTGATGTTGTAACCGCAAGGGCCGTTAAAGAAATGCGAGAGCTTTCGGAGCTTTGCTTGCCTTTAGTAAAGGTAGGTGGAGTTTTTGCGGCGCTTAAAGGCCCCGATATTTCCGAAGAAATAGAGGGCGCTAAGAATGCTATAAGGCTCCTCGGCGGTCAACTTGAAGAGATTTCAGAGTTTACATTGCCTGATGGTGCAAAAAGAAACATAGTTTTGGTTAAAAAAATATCGCATACTTCGGCAAAATATCCGAGAATGTATGCGAAAATCAAAAAAAATCCGCTTTAATGCGGAAAAGAAAGGGGAAAAAGAGGATTTGCGGCAAAATTTAGGCGAACGGTTTTTCTTTAAATTAGAAAAATAGTGTGCTACGATATAGTCAAAGGGAAGGACAAGCGGGAATTTCATAAGGAGAAAATTTATGAAAAAGAACGCAGGTGTTTTTGGAAAAATTTATTCCTTGAATGTTGAAAAAATAAATCCTAATCGCAATCAACCGAGAACTCATTTTGATCCTAACGAATTAGAGGCATTAGCCGAAAGCATTCGGCTTCACGGAGTTATCCAGCCAATAACTGTTAGAAAGGTTTTAGGAGAATATGAGTTGGTTGCGGGAGAAAGAAGACTCAGAGCAAGTAAAAAAGCGGGACTTAAAACAATCCCTGCTGTTATAATTTCTGTCGATGATGATTCTTCGGCAGAGCTTGCGCTAATTGAAAATCTCCAACGTTCAGATTTAAATCCCTTTGAAGAGGCTTTAGCCATTCGCGCTTTAATGAGCGAATGGGGAATGACTCAAAGCGATGCCGCCCGACGACTTTCAATGTCCCAGCCGGCGCTGGCAAATAAGCTTCGGCTTCTTAACCTATCGGTTTTCGAGCGAGAGCTTATTTTAGATGCAGGGCTTACCGAACGGCACGCGAGAGCTATACTTCGCCTACCCTCTAAAGACAGGATAAAGGCGATAGAGGAAATAAAAAGAAAAAAGCTTAATGTTTCTCAGACGGAACAGTTGATTGAAGGAATGATAAGTAAACCGCGGCGGAAAAAACCGCTGATTTTCGTTAAAGATGTTAGGCTGTTTTTAAATACCATCAATAAAGCCGTCGGTGTTATGCATGCCGCCGGAATTGCCGCTGAATTCAATAAAACTCAAACGGGAGAATTTGTTGAATTCAAAATTAAAGTCCCGATGGAAACTGCAACAAAAGCCGTCGGTCAATAAGGTTTTAACGGGAAAACCTGTTAAAATAAATAACCCCTTACCCCCCTTTTTTAACACAAAGCGACAGCTGCTCCCCCGGCAGCTGTCGCTTTGTTTTTAGATGGGAAGCCCATAGCTTTTAGTTAAAGGGTCCAGAAATAAAGCTATTTTCGGAGGAAGAAAGGTAAAGCTTATCAAAACGGCTATCAAAAGAATAAAGATGAGGCTTCCCAAAACACCCGAAAAGGGAAAATCAAAGCTTTTATTTTTCATAAAAAGATAAAGAAGGTAATAAGAAAAAGCAACCGAAACGAGAAAGATAATAATATTTACTGCCGAATAAAACCGACCTATAATCCCCGAATAGGTATAGAAAAGAACAATTATCGAAACCATTCCCGAAAAAACTGATACCGCCGCCGAGGCTATAAAAGAGGGCTTTTTATCGGGAAAAACAAAAAGGCCGATAATGGTTGTTATTAAAAACGGCCAGAAGATGAGCTTTAAATGCTCGAACGTACTCTCGTTAACCGCAGCAAATGGTGCGGCAAAAAGACTTCCGTTGGTCCATTTAAAGGCAAAATGCAAAAGCGTACCTACTAATGCGGTAAAAACCGCCGACCACAAGGAAAATTTAATCAGCTTTTTAGAATACAGGTTTTTCAAAAATATCACCTAATATAAGTTTATAACTTTTTTTAATTTTTATGCAATTTTTGCTTATTTTTCTCGGATTTTGGTCAAAATAAAACAGGTGAATTATATGGGAAAAAGGATAGTAAGCTTTTTTATTGTAGAATCCATTATTTTAACAGCGCTTTATTTAAGGGTTTGGAATATAATGGGCGAAGATGGTCTTATCGGAGCGGGCGAAGAACAAAACACATATACATTATCTGCCTATTCTATGAGGGCGAATATTTATGATAGGAATTTTGAAAAACTTGTAAACGAGGAAGAAGCCTTTGCCTCGGCCATTTTGCCCTCTCAGACAGATGAGAGGTTTTTTGAATATTTCCCAAAGGAAAAGGCGAGAGAGCTATCGGCGCTGATAGCTGAGGGTAAGCCTTTTTTATATACAACCGATACCAACCCTACGGGTGCGGCGGGGGTAGAGGTTTTTAAATATTATAAAAGATACTCCGAAAATCAGCTTGCAAGCAATATAATAGGTTATACCGATTCTACATTTAAGGGAATGAGCGGACTTGAAAAATGTTTTGATAATTATTTTATAGAAAACGGCGGTGGACTTAAAATTTCCTACAGCGTTAATGCTATGGGAAGCTTTTTAGAAGGAACGGCATCGGAAATCTACACCTCAGGCTCTGTTGGCGCAGGGTTAGTGCTTACTATTGATAAGGAGATACAGAGAATTGTAGAAAAAGAGGGAGAAAAAATAAAAAAAGGCGCAGTAGTTGTTATGGAGCCATACAGCGGCGAAATTTTAGCCGCTGCATCTTTTCCGAAGCTTGATATAAATAATCTGTCCGCCGCGTTGGAGGACCCGAACAGTCCTTTTATAAACAGAGCCTTTAGCGCATATAGCATTGGCTCAACATTTAAAATCGCTATGTGTGCCGCGGCACTGGAAAATGGAATTTCGGCGGAGGAAAGCTTTTTATGCGAGGGGGAAAAAGAACTTTCGGGAACAGTTTTTCGTTGCCATAAAAGCGAGGGGCATGGGCTGCTATGTATGAAAGAGGCTATCGAGCAATCTTGTAACCCTTATTTTATAGAGTTAGGTCAAAGGCTTGGTTTTTTGAAAATTGTAACGATGGCAGAGAAACTGGGCTTCGGAGAAGCGACCGATTTCGGAGAAGGATTTACAACATCAGCAGGAACACTTCCGACAGAAGCTGATATAAAAACAGTAGGAGATCTTGCTAATTTAAGCTTTGGTCAGGGTTCTCTTTTAGCAACCCCCGTTCAGTTAGCGGCGGCAGTTTCAGCGGTTGTAAATTCGGGAAGAAGACCAACCCCTCAGCTTATAAAGGGATATACGGGCGATGACGGAACTCAGCTTTTAAATGCTACCGAGGGAGGCTCCTATACTACTGCCTTTTCAGCTGAAACGGCAGCTAAAATTAAAGGGTTTATGATATCTGCCGTTGAAAACGGGACAGGCTCGCCCGCCTTACCTGAAAAAGGGAGCGCGGGTGGGAAAACAGGCTCTGCCGAAACAGGACAGTTTGACAAATGGGGAAATCAGATTTTAAATGCGCTTTTTTGCGGATTTTATCCTGCCGCCTCGCCGAAATACAGTATTGTAGTATTATGTGAGGACGGAGTTTCGGGGAGCACAACCTGTGGACCGATTTTCAGAAATATCTGTAATGAATTGGCTAATATGGAGAGTTGACAAAAATAAAAAGAGAGTATATAATAACCTTGTTAAAGGCTTTGAGAAGGAATCCCGCATAAAATTATAGCCGCGCCAGAGAAAAGACGGTTGGTGCAAGTCTTGGCGGTTGTTTATTCGGGCGCTGTCCTTTTAGCTCCTTGCAAAACAAGGCGTTTCCCGCGTTAAGGGGCATTGAGAGGCGGAAATGTTTTCCGCAATTTGGGTGGTACCGCGAAACCTTCGTCCCATTATTTGGGGCGGAGGTTTATATTTTTTTGAGGAGAATGAAAAATGGAATGGACCGGACTTAACGAAGTAAGAGAGAAATTTTTATCCTTTTATGAAACAAAGGAGCATTTAAGACTTCAAAGCTTTCCGCTGCTTCCGCAGGGGGATAACAGCCTTTTGCTCATAAATTCAGGTATGGCGCCGATGAAAAAATGGTTTTTAGGGCTTGAAACTCCGCCTCGCCGCAGAGTTACAACCTGTCAGAAATGTATAAGAACGCCTGATATTGAGCGTGTAGGAAAAACCAGCCGACACGGAACATATTTCGAAATGCTCGGAAACTTTTCTTTCGGCGATTATTTTAAACACGAGGCTACAGCTTGGGCTTGGGAGTTTATAACTGAGGTTATAAAGCTTCCCTTAGACAGACTATGGGTTTCTGTTTATGAAGAGGATGATGAAACCGTTGATATATGGACAAAAGAGGTCGGAGTTTCTCCTGACAGAATAGTTCGTCTTGGAAAAGAGGATAATTTCTGGGAAATCGGAGCAGGTCCTTGCGGCCCTTGTTCGGAGATTTATTTCGACCGCGGCGAGGATAAAGGCTGCGGAAAGGAATCCTGTGCAGTTGGCTGCGATTGCGACAGATTTGTTGAGTTCTGGAACCTCGTTTTCTCTCAGTTTGAGGGGGACGGTGAAGGAAACTATACCCTTTTGGAAAAACCCAATATTGATACGGGTATGGGCCTTGAGCGACTTGCCTGCATCTTGCAGGGAGTTGATAACCTTTTCGAGGTTGATACCGTTCAGAATATAATGAAGCATATATCCTCTATAGCAGGGGTCACCTATAAGGAAAATGAAAAAACCGATATATCTCTCAGAGTTATAACCGACCATATCCGCTCAACAACCTTTATGGTAGGCGACGGTATTTTGCCGCAGAACGAGGGAAGAGGCTATGTTTTAAGAAGACTTTTGCGCCGCGCCGCAAGACACGGACTTTTATTAGGCATAAACGAGCCTTTCCTTTATAAGGTTTGCGATACCGTTATTAAAGAAAATGAAACTGCATATCCCGCATTAAAGGAAAACAGAGATTATATCGTTAAGATTATAAAAACCGAAGAAGAGCGTTTCCAGAAAACCATATCGGGCGGTATGGAGCTTTTAGAGGAAGAAATCAAGAAGATGGAAGCAAAGGGCGAAAAGGTAATGTCGGGCAAAGAGGCGTTCCGCCTTTATGATACCTTCGGTTTCCCCGTTGATTTAATCGAGGAGATTCTTTCCGAAAAAGGTCTTTCTCTTTCCGAAGAAGAATTCCAGAGCGCTATGAAGGAGCAGAAAGAAAGAGCAAGAAATGCAAGAGCCGCTATGGGCGATTTTGCTTGGGAAGAAGATGTTCTCCAGAGTGTTTCGGGAAGCGAAGCTTTTACAGGCTATGAAACTTTGGAAACCGAAACCACCATTAAGGCGATCGTTGTTTCAGGAGAGCTTAAAGAAAGAATAGAAAACGGCGAGATAGGAACAATCGTTCTTTCGGAAACTCCTTTCTATGCAGAAATGGGCGGACAGATAGGCGATACGGGCGTTATTGAAGCCGAGAACGCTTCCTTTATGGTAAGCGATTGCAAAAAGACTAAAACGGGCCATATTGTTCACGAGGGTATGGCATTAAATGCTCTTAAAGTAGGCGATAAGGTAATAGCTAAGGTTGATAAAGAGCGCAGATATTCCATTATGAGAAACCATACCGCTTGTCATCTCTTGCAGGCGGCATTAAGAGAAATCTTGGGCGACCATGTTCATCAGGCGGGTTCTTATGTGTCCGATGATATTTGCCGTTTCGATTTTACCCATTTCAGCGCTATGACAGACGAGGAAATAGAGGCAGTAGAAGAAAAGGTTAATGAAATGATTTTAGCCGCTGACGCTGTAACCGTTACTGAAATGAGCTTAGAGGAAGCTAAAGAAACGGGAGCTATGGCGCTTTTCGGCGAAAAGTACGGCGACAGAGTCCGCGTTTGCAAGGCGGGCAAGCGCTCGGTAGAGCTTTGCGGCGGAACACATATTGATTCAACCGCTAAAATCGGACTTTTCAAGATAGTTAAAGAATCCTCTGTTGCGGCAGGAGTTAGAAGAATAGAGGGTGTAACAGGAAGAAATCTTTTAGAGCTTATCGGCGAAAGAGATGAGCTTATAAAGAAAACGGCAGAGGGCTTAAAGGTTAATTCTGTTTCCGAGATACCCGATAAATTGAATGCTATGAATGCTCAGATTAAAGAGCTTACAAAAGAGCTTGACACATTAAGAGGCAAAATAGCAGCTATGCAGTCGGCAGATATTAAAACCGAAAAGGTTGGAGAATTTAATGTTGGCTATAGTATTTTCAAGGGCGCTACAGTTGATGTTTTAAGAACAATGGGCGATAAAATTCGCGATAAGGACTCATTATCCGTTATGCTTTTAATAAGTACGGGCGGCGAAAAAGGTAATCTCTTGGTTGTTTGCGGAAAAGATGCGGTAGCAAAGGGGGCTAATGCAGGAAAATTAGTTAAAGCCTTCGCATCTACTGTAGGCGGTTCTGGCGGCGGACGCCCCGACAGCGCTATGGGAGGATTTACAAATCAAAACGGAATTGAAGCGGCTGCGGCTGAATTTAAAAGTATTGTAGCTTCTATATAGGAGGAAAGAATGAACGATTGTATTTTTTGTAAAATTATAAAAGGAGAAATACCTTCCTCTAAGGTTTATGAAAACGAAAAGCTTATCGCTTTTAACGATATTTCTCCTAAAGCTCCTACCCATATCTTGATAGTTCCCAAAGAACATATAGAGTCTTCTGCTTGTCTTTCGGGAAGAGAGGATATTTCAGGCGCAGTTTTTAATGCTGTTGCTCATTTGGCAAAAGAGTTAAACCTCGAAAACGGCTTCAGAGTTGTCACGAACTGCGGACGCGACGGCAGACAGAGCGTTCCCCATTTGCATTTCCATCTGCTCGCGGGAAAAGAACTCAGCGAGGATATGTAAGGAGAAAAGTTATGGAAAAGAAAGGTTATTATACGATGAAAATAGCGGGGTTAGAAAGACATCTTCCTATATGCCCCGTTAACGAAAGTCTTGATATTGCGGGCTTTATTATGTTTTCAGATGTTGAATTAACCGTTGCAGTAGCAAAGGAGCTTTTAAAAAAAGTTCCCGAATTCGATGTTATTTTAACTGCCGAATCAAAGGGAATTCCGCTGGCTTATGAAATGTCAAGACAGTCGGGCAAAAATTATTTTGTTGCCCGTAAAGGCAAAAAGCTCTATATGAAAAACCCCGCAGAGGTAACCGTTAAGTCGATTACAACCGTAGGAGAGCAAAAGCTCTATTTATCCGATGATGATATGGCTTTATTGCGCGGAAAAAAGGTTTTAATCGTCGACGATGTTATTTCAACTGGAGAATCTCTTATTGCTTTGCAGAAGTTAGTTGCCGCAGCAAAAGGCGAAGAAGCCGCTTTAGCAACAGTTTTAGCAGAGGGAGATGCCGCAAAGAGGGAGGATATTATCTATCTCGAATATTTGCCGTTATTTTTTAAATAAAAACAGGAGGAAAGAAAAGTGCGGGTAATGCTCCATGGTGCAATAGCTTTTTTAAGCGCTATGCTGCTTTCTGCATTGCTTCCTTGGTATCTGATAATTGCAGGGATTTTCCTTTCTGTTATCGGAACGATGATATTTTCTGTATTAAAATCGCCGCAGGCTAAGAAAGGAGCAGTATACTGCTTCTTTTTAGCTGCGGCGTTTTCTATTTATATTATAAACGATATTTCGATTATAAAACCCCTCAAAGAGTATGACGGAAAGGAAGTAAGCTTAGCCGGAACAGTAACCGAGAATATAGAAAAAACCTCGGAAGGGTATACATATACTCTTAAAATAGATACAATAAACGGCAAAGATCATAGAGGCAAAATTCGACTTTTTTCGCAAAGTGGCGAGGACTTAAAAAGAGGAGATATATTAAAGGTTTCGGCTGTTTTAGAAATACCTGAAAACACTGTTTTTTATAACGATAAACTTTATAGCTTCGGAAAAGGAATATATCTTAGCGGAGAAACCTTAGAAAAGGCCTCGTTAATAGGCAGAGATAAAATTTTAGGACCGATATATTCTCTTTCAGATAAGATATCGGCTTCTGTTTCCGCGAAGCTTCCCGAAAGAGAGGGCGATTTGCTTTCGGGTGTGTTGCTGAACGACAAAGAAAAGCTTAAAGCGGAAGATAAAGAGCTCTTAACGGCGGCAGGATACTCTCATTTAATCAATGTTTCGGGACTTCATATGTCGATAACCGCTTCGCTGGTTTTTTCTCTGTTTCTTATTATTTTAAAAGGAAAGCGACATTTATGCTCGGTTTTAACAATTTTCGGAATAGTTTTCTATATAATTCTGACCGGCTTTTCGGTTTCCGCAATTCGCGCAGGAATTATGCTTATTTTATATTATCTCGGCTATCTCGGTTCTCGTCAACCCGACTCCTTAAATTCTCTCGGCTTTGCGGTTTTGGCGGTTTTAGCCTTTAACCCCTTTGCCGCATATGATATTTCCTTATTGCTGTCGGCTTTTTCAACCTTTGGCATAATCTATTCGGGCGAGATATTATCCCGCCTCGAAGGAGAAGAAAAAATCGGCAAAAGGTTGGCGGCGGTATTAACAATTATTCTGCCATCTTTCTCAGCGCTAATATTTTCTGCGCCTATAATAATGCTAAGCTTTGGGCGAATAAACTTAATTTCCCCGATTTCAAACCTAGCTTTGTATATTTTCATAACGCCTTTTGTTTCAATAGGACTGTTGTTTTCGGCGGCAGAGCTTATAGGAATTTCTTTTATAGGAGATTTTCTTTCATTTTTGCTTCGGCTTATAGGAAAGATTATATTTTCCCTTGCCGAAATTTTCTCTGCCTTTTCATTTGCTGAAATAAAAGCGGTTAATATCGGGACAAGAATAGCAGTAATCTTAGCTATTGTTCTTTTAATGCTCATTTTAAGCGATATTCGCCGCAGAAAAAAGAAAAAATTATGCCTTATTCTAAGCCTTTTTATAGTTTTATCGGCTTCTCTTTCCGCTATAGAATCCGGTTTTAATAGTAAGGACTCTTTTTATATAATAAACAGCGGCGAGAATGTAGCATATATCTGCGGAAGTAATGGGAATTATTCGGTTTTCGGCGCAGACTCTTTATCCTCGGCGCGTGCCGCGGCTCAGTTTTTATCGGCAAAAGGCGAGAACAAAATAAAGAACATATATGTTAGCGAAAACAATACATACAAGAAAAATGCAGCAGCTTTTTTGGCAGAAGAGATAAAAGCAGAAAACATTTTAGCGGCAAACGAAGAAACCGCTTTTGCAATAAGAGAAACTTATAATTTAGCGGCTAAAACCTCCTTAGAGGGGATTAGGATAATAGATGAAGATTATATTATAGTTTTATGCGGCGGTTTGGAAATACAGCTTCAGCTTTCGGAAAAAGGAGAATATAATGCTAAAATAGAAGCTGAAAACGACAGCGGTGTTTTCGTACTTGCCAAATATAACGAAAAGGTTTATTATAGATATAACGGACTTGAATTATCAAACGGAGAAAACAAAATTTACCGCGCCGTAGAAAAAGGCGGAAAACTTTTTATAAAAGAGGTGAAAAGGCTTGGGCTTAATTTCGGATAGAGATTTTTATAATCAGATAAAAGGCGGAAGCTATGGAAAGCTTTATCTTCTTTACGGCGAAGAGGCTTACCAAAAAGGTCTTTACAGAGAAAGACTTGTAAACAGAATCGTTCCCGATGAGTTCAAAACCTTTAACCTTACGAAAATTTCGGGGAAAGGCTTTTCGGCTAAGGTTTTAGCTGATGAAATAGAGCGCCTTCCCGTTTTCTCGGATAAAAGGGTAACGGAAATAACCGATTTAAAGCCATCTCAGCTTTCAGACTCAGCCTTTAAAGAGCTTGAAGAATTGTTTTCTGATATTCCCGAAAGCTCGGTTATAGTTTTTTATCAGCAAACAGAGGAGCTTTCCCCAAAAGAAAGAAAAACCGATAAAAAATTTATAGAGCTTATAAACAAATATGGATTTACGGTTGATTTTTCCTTAAAAGACGAAGCTTGGCTTACCAAATATTTAATAAGTGCTCTATCAAAAGAAAAGATTGATATCGAAAATTCGGCGGCAAGATGGGTAGTAGAAAACTCTTCAGGCGAGATAGCCTTTATAAATAACGAAATAAATAAGCTTATATCCTATAACAAGAATGGGAAAATAACCCAAAAAGATGTAGAAGAGGTATGCTCAAAATCTGTTGATGCTTCGAGATATGATTTAGCAAAATTCGTTGTTGCTAAAAACGTCGAAAAGGCATTAAAAGAGCTGGATAATCTTTTGTTTATGAAGGTAAAGCCGATGCAGATTTTAACTGCTATAAGCTCATCCTTTTTTGATATGTATATCGTACTTGCTGCAGATACCGCTAAAAAAACCGATAAGGATATAATCGCTGATTTTGCAGGGTATAAAAATCGCGGCTTCGTTCTTTCCAATGCCCGTCGATCGCTTTCGAGATATTCCCGAAAAGAAATAGAGTCGGCGCTCTCCCTTATAAGCCATGCTGAAGAGGAACTAAAGGGCGGCAAAAGCGAGGATAGATTGATTTTAGAAAAGCTGATAGTTCGGATAATCAAGGGGACAGAAAATGATTAAAACCGATAAGGTTATTATTGTTGAAGGAAAGTATGATAAAATAAAACTTTCCTCGTTAGTAGACGGAGTTGTTATCACAACCGACGGTTTTGCGGTTATGAAAAATGATGATAAAACCAATCTAATTCGCCGTCTTGCAGAAAAAAACGGTATTGTTATTTTAACCGATTCCGATGCCGCAGGCTTTAGAATAAGGGGATACCTTAATGGGATTTTGCCAAAGGAAAAGATAACCAATTTATATATTCCCGATATTTACGGAAAAGAGCGAAGAAAAGTAGTAGCGGGGAAAGAGGGAAAGCTCGGCGTTGAGGGAATGCCTTTAAGTGTTTTAGAAAATATTTTAAGCTCTATTTCCTCAGAGGAAAAGAGGGGGAATATAATATCGCCCGTCGATTTATACCTTTTAGGTTTTTCGGGAGGAAAAAACAGCAGTATCCGCAGAAAGAAGCTTCTTAAAAAATTAAATCTTCCCGAGCATTTAAGCGCGGGAAGAATGTGTGAAATTGTAAGCGCGGTATATACGCGCGAAGAGTTTTTGGAGATTGCCGAAAGGATAACAGATAAAAATGAGGAAACGGAGAAGGCTCGGTAAAGCGGGGATATTTCTTGCTGCCGTTTTAATAGGTGTAATAGCGCTGAGATTCGCCCTCTCTTTTTGGGGCGAGGAAGTCCCTTGCGAATATATTTTCAAAGAGAGCTTTTCTCTTTTCGGGAAAGAATTTTCCTTTGCGGTATATAGATTTAAGGCGGGAATACCCTTTTTCGGAATAACGCTGTCTTTAAGCGAAATGCTTTTAGGTACAGTTAAATTTCTCCCTGTTTTCCCGATAATTTCGGGCGAGAGTATACTTGTTAATTTCGACTGGGGCGAAGCGGGATTTTTAACCGCGGCGGCAATTTTACTGATAGGAATTCTTTGCCGCGGCAAGCCTCAAACAGAAGAGATAGAAAATGTTTTGGAAGATACAGAAGAGGTTGAAGCAGAAAAAGAAGATAAGAGCCTTTGCCCTAAATGCGGCAAGAAAATCTTCGGCGACAATCTTTATTGCGAAAACTGCGGCGCCAAAAGAGCAGAATAAAAAAGTCCGACCTTAATGGGTCGGACTTTTAGCGCTTTAAAGGGTTATAGCTTTGGAAATGCGCTCTGCAAGAACGGCGATTTCGCGCTCATGAATCGGTTTTTCAAACTGAAATTTCTGTGTCTTGCCTCTGATATCGGTAAATTCAAAATAAAAGTAATATGTTCTGCTTCCGCTATGTCCGGCAGCTCGGTGTCGAACGACCTTTTTTATCTCTCGGCAGCGTGTAATCTCATTATATTCGTAATGCTGTCCGTTAAAGGGATTTGTACGATAGTAAAAACCCGTCTGACCGATTTCTATCTTGAAATAGAGATAGCGAACAATGAGAAGCCACAAAACGGAGATTGCCATAAAGCTACTTGGAATAAGCAGATATATAAATCCGCCTATTTTAATGATAACGGCATCTAAAACCGCAACAATTGCCAACAAGATAAAGCCGATAACGATTCTGGTTTTGCCATAAACCTTGCCGTCAATAAGATATTCCTTTGCATCATTCAATACGGCGGTTTCCTTGGCGGCGGACTTTTCAGCTTTTTTAATCAGATATTCTACAGCATTTGAATCGGCATAATAAAACGGAAACCGTATTATAGTGCCGTCTAAAAGCGATATGTTGCAATATTCTTGATGCGCGCCGTTTTGCGCGGTGCCGGAGCTTGTCCAAGCCTTATCAACATCGGTGTACTTATACAGTTTCCCGTTTGTTGAGCTTGTTTGATAATAAAATTCGTCCTTACCGATCAAGACTTTATAAAAGAGAAAACGGTGTACAGTTGCGATGGTAATAATGAGCATTACTACCGAAAGCAGCCCTGCAAAGATAAAAGCGCCATTTTCGGTGCTGTATAACCATATTGCAAGTCCGCCGAAAACAGATAGCATAATAAAGGATATAATTATCGGCGCTTTTCCGCTTCCGATTTTATATTTCCATTGATTTTTTTCCAACTAATTACTCCTATGCTTACTTATTATTCTTCAAGCTGTAAGTTTATCAAAACAACTTCAGGTCGGTTATTAAAACGGAATGGAAGAATACTGTTTCCAATTCCTCGGCTTACGATCATATGTGTATTTTCTTCTGTGTATACTCCTGCATCATACTTGGGGAAGAAACCCTGATTAGGAGCTACCAAGCCGCCGATAAAGGGCAATCTAAATTGGCCGCCGTGTGCATGACCGCTGAGGACCAAATCCAACCCGCTTTCTGCATAAACATCAAACAGCTCGGGCCTATGGGAGAGCAAAATAGTATAAGAGCTGTTCTCGCTTGTAAGCTTTTGCAACTTGCTTTTCATAACGGACTCAGAATCGCCGAACAAATAATCGGCCTGAAAACATGGATCGTCAACGCCGAGGAAAGAAATAGTTTCTCCTGATTTTTCAATTTCAATTCGCTCATCTTCGAGAACAACGATTCCCAATTCGGTCAAATTTTCCTTGAGAGCAGTATACTCTAAAACTCTGGCTTCGTGATTTCCCGTTACAAAATAGCACGGGGCAATTTTTATAGCTTCTTTAGCAAAGAGCAAAGCGGTATCAATATCAGTATTACGCGAGTCAACAATATCTCCCGTAATAGCGATAATGTCAGGCTTGGAAATTTCTAATAACTCAAGAAGCCTTTCGTTACCGTCGCCTATCTCTGTATTATGCAGATCAGAAATATGGGCGATGCGGTAGCCGTTAAAAGCATTTGGCAGCCTTTTGCTCGTAATTGTAAAAGTGTTAAGTTCAAGTGCCGTATTTGCCCATGCTGTCCATATGATGAGGGCTAATAGAAAGATTAAAGCTACAGTAAACGCTATTATTTTCTTTTTCCTCCTTGCCGTCATAACAATCTCCTTGCCGCCAATTATTATTTTTGCAATAAATTTCCGATTTTTAGCAAAACTTAAACGGTTACACTTTCTGGAATGGATTCATCAGACAAAATTTTCTCTTCAAAGGGCTTGTTTTTTTCTTTTGTAATAAATTTGAAAAGCAAGAAAATAAGGTAAGCGCCAAGGCAAACAGAAGGGATATAAAGAATTGTACTTACATACCAGCCGCAATACTCCGAAATCTGTTTAAAAACCGCAAGAGAGGAATTAGATGGACCTACGAAAAACATATTAACGTCTCCCTCAGACACATCTCTGAAAATAAGATTTATCGAAAATGCGAGGGCGCACAATGCTAAGAAAGTGTAGGTTGCTGAGATAAAATCTTTTTTAGTTTTGCCTGTATGTTTAGATAAACCTAAATAAACTCCGATGAAAATGAGGCTGAAATGCCAAATAATTGAATGGATTGTTATTGTAAGATACTCATCGAAAACGCCTGACGGCTCTACAAACGCCATAAATCCGCCGAGAAGATTATATGTAAACATAAAGTTTAACATACCCTTTTGGATTTTTTCGGATTTTACAAGCGAGGATATTATACATAGATACATAGGTACCGAGCAAAGCTGAAAGGGGAATATCCACCAGCAATAGCTGTTATCTCCAACATGGAAATAATAAAATAATTGCTTATAAATTTCGGAAATGATAAGATAAGCGCCAACTCCGAAAAGAAGAATACGGTTGCCCTTTTCGCTTAAATTTCTGAGTTTTACTGCGAGAAAAATGCAGATAGGGAAGCCTATAAGTACTAAGATTAAATGAAATAGGCTAAAAGATTGAGGCTCCGCTATCTTCCATGCAGTTGATTCAATGAATCTTTCTAACCACCCCATAAAATGTCCCCCGAAACTTTTATTCTGCTGATTCCAAAAAGAGAATAGCATTTTCTCCGATACCGCCGTCTATCTCGATTTTGGTTTTACCTTTTCCAAAAACAGTACCGTCTGATATGGCATTGCCGTTGATAGTGGTCTTACCTATTCCTTTGTTAAGAATAACAGAATAATCGTAATAATCGTTTCCGATTAGGTTAAGCTCGGTTTTGCCGATGCCATAATCAAGATCAGCTTCTCCCAAAAGCTTTCCCGTTAGTTTTAAATCCCCGACACCCATATTTAAGTCGAGATTATAAATTTCTCCGCCTTCTATGGTAAGAGCGCCCGCGCCGCCGTCAATATCGGCAGATCTTCGGGAAATAAGATTTTCTATTATAACGGCTCCTGCGCCAAGCTCCAAATCAATTTCCTCAGCCTGAAGCTTTTGGATAGTTACCTTTCCCGCGCCAGTTGCGATATCGGCAGTTTTGAATTCAGTGTTTTCGGGAATATAAATATTTAAGACTGCCGCTTCAGAAGAGATGTTAAACCATCTCTCTTTTTGAGAAATAATGAGTTTTCCGTTTTTCTCTTGTACCTTTAAGTCTTTAAGGTTGCTTTCAATATCGAATTTATCTCCGATTTTTATATTAAGCTCAGCCGCACCGATTTCGATATCGAGCGCCGAAATGTCGCTTGAAACAGAATAGCTTTTAATATCTCCCACAAGGTCTTTGTTGCCGTTGAAAAAATCGAAGATTCCGCCGAAAGCCGCAACAGCGCTCAATATTCCGCCGATAATGCTAACGCTTAAAAATATCGCAAGGCCTAAAGCCACATATTTTACAGCCTTTTGCCATTCTTTCATTTTATATCAACTCCTCCAAACATACAGATTCCGCTAACATATATTGTAGAAGCGTTTTCGTCTGAATTTTTGTGGGTTTTGTTGGAAACGCCTCCGAAAATTGAGGTGGAATTAACCTTAACATTAACATTTTCGGGAACTAAAATATCAATTCCGCCGAAGATAGCAAAAACCTTTATAGCAGAGTCCTTTTCGATAAGCGCGCCACGCAGATCGCATTCAATTCCGCCGAAGACGGCAGTAAGCTCAGCGCCCGAAAAAGCCTCGCCGTTAAAATTTAAGTCCTGTCCTGAGAAAATAGCAAAGCCCTCTTTAAGCTTTTCGCCCTTTTCTTTTATTTCTTTTATAATTTTTGTGCTTTTATCGCCTGAGATGCTTCCCAATATGAGTTTAAGACCGATTCTTATAATAACGACGGGAATAACTAATTTAAAGAGCAAAGAAAAACTTAAAATATTCTGACAGCAGAGAAGAAGAAATACACCAATAGCGATACCTATTATATTTCCCGTTTTTTCTCTTTCGGAGAAAAGTCCGAAAAGGCAAGGGATAATTATAAAGAGAGTCCACCAGCCATCGAAGAAAATGTTGATGTTTGTAATGCCAAAGGAATTAAGCGCGATAAGAGCGCCTACTGCTATAAGGATAATTCCCCATAAAATTTTGCTTGATTTTTTCATAATTTTCCCTCATTTCTAAAAGTTCTTTATTTAAATATACCATAGCTTTGCAAAAAAATAAACCCCCGAAAATCGAGGGCTTGGTTTTTAGATTTTGAAGAGCATCTCTGCATAGCTCGGGAAGGGGGCGTATTGTCTTCCGAGAAGAGATTCTATCTCGTCTGCCGCAGTTCTTGCTCGGTTGAGGGTGGGAATCACATGGTCTCTTAAATACCTTGCGGTAGGAAGGGAATTTCCCTCGGGTAAAGAAGAAAGCAGCGCTTTTAAGGAATCGGTTTCCTTTAAGAGGGTAGCGGTAAGCGAAGAAAGTCTTCTAAGCATAGTTTCTTCAAAGCCTGTCGGCATAGTTTTAGAAACAGCCTTTTTGTTAACCGCGGTCTCGGAAAGGTCCTTCATATAGAGGTTTGCGGCGGGAAGAATTCTCTGATGTATCATGTCAACAGCGGTTAAAGCCTCAATATTAACATCCTTGCTGTAAGCCTCTAATGCTATCTCGTAGCGGGAATGAACTTCAAGCGCTGTAAAAATACCGTGGCGCTCGAAAAGCTCTATATTTTTCTTTTTAAGATAATAGGGAAGAGCGTCAACCGCCGAGGGTAGATTTAAAAGCCCTCTCTTTTCGGCTTCCTTTTCCCAAGCGCGGCTGTAGTTGTTGCCGTTGAAAACAATTCGGCGGTGGGAAACAACGGTTTCCTTTATAATTGTGTGCATTTCCTCGGAAATGTTTTCTGCCTTTTCCAAGCGGTCGGCAAAATCCGAGAGAACGTCTGCAACAATTGTGTTTATAATCGTATTAGGAGCCGCAATAGAAGAGGAAGAGCCGGGCATACGGAATTCGAATTTGTTTCCGGTAAATGCGAAAGGACTTGTTCTGTTGCGATCGGTAGTATCCTTAGAAATAGCAGGCAGCTCATCAACACCTATCTGCATCTTGGTTTTGCCTTTGCCGTGATAATCGGCATCGTTTTCAATAGCGGTTAATATTGCATCAAGCTCATCGCCAACGAAAACTGATATTATAGCGGGAGGAGCTTCATCGCCGCCAAGGCGGAAATCATTTCCCGCAGTTGCAACGGAAATCCTGAGAAGATCCTGATACAAGTCAACTGCCTTTAAAACCGCCGAGAAGAAAAGAAGAAAACGCGCGTTATTCTCGGGAGATTTGCCGGGGTTTAAGAGGTTTTCGCCTCTATCGGTACAAATAGACCAGTTGTTATGCTTGCCGCTTCCGTTAACCCCCTGAAAGGGTTTTTCGTGAAGCAGACATACGAGTCCGTGGCGAAGTGCAACCTTTTTCATTATCTCCATTGTAAGCTGATTTTGGTCGGTTGCGGTATTAGCGCCTGTAAAAACAGGAGCTAATTCGTGCTGCGCGGGGGCGGCTTCGTTATGCTCGGTTTTAGCGAAAATTCCAAGCCGCCAAAGCTCGCGGTCAAGGTCTTTCATAAAAGAGGAAATTTTGGGCTTGATAGCTCCGTAGTAATGGTCATCAAGCTCTTGACCTTTCGGCGGTTTTGCGCCGAAAAGAGTTCTGCCGCATATAATTAAATCTTCTCTCTGCTCGTAAAGCTCGCGGGCAATAAGAAAATATTCCTGCTCCGCGCCGACGGTAGGGAGAACCTTTTTAGTTTCATTATCTCCGATTGCTCTGAGTACCCTCAAGCCCTGAAAATTCAGAGCGCGCAAGGAACGCAGAAGAGGTGTTTTTTCATCGAGAGCTTCTCCCATATATGAGCAAAAGGCGGTAGGTATGCAAAGGGTATGGTCCTTTATAAAGGCATAAGAGGTAGGATCCCAAGCGGTATAGCCTCTTGCTTCAAATGTTGCGCGAAGACCGCCCGAGGGAAAAGAAGAAGCGTCCGACTCGCCCTTTATAAGCTCTTTATGAGAAAATTCCATTATAGCCGCGCCGTTTTCGCCGGGGGATAAAAAAGCGTCGTGCTTCTCGGCGGTAATGCCGGTCATAGGCTGAAACCAATGCGTAAAATGGGTAGCTCCGTTATCAAGCGCCCAATTTTTCATTCCCGAAGCTACAGCCGCAGCGGTTTCTTTGCTGAGAGCTTCTCCGCTTTCGGTTGTCTTTTTAAGGTCAAGGTAGGCCTTCTCGCCTAAATATTTCTGCATAGCCGCATCGTTAAAAACGAGTTCGCCGAAAATTTCCGGAATTTCCATAATTCGCTCCTTTAGAATAATATGCTGTTATTATACTATTTACTGCTGAAAAAGTCAATCAAAGTGGGGGAGAATAGAGAAAAAATGGCAGTTTTGTGTTGATTTTTTCGCTTTAGGGGATTATAATATAGATATAATGAATTAAATGGAGGATTTTAAAATGCTGGTTTCTGCAAAAGATATGCTCGAAAAAGCAAAAGCAGGCAAATATGCCGTAGGACAGTTTAATATCAACAACCTTGAATGGACCAAGGCGATTCTTTTAACCGCTGAAGAGCTCCGTTCTCCTGTTATCTTGGGTGTTTCCGAGGGTGCAGGAAAATATATGTGCGGATTTAAAACCGTAGCCGCTATGGTTAAGGCTATGATAGAAGAGCTCGGAATAACAGTTCCCGTAGCCTTACATCTCGACCATGGCAGCTATGATGGCGCTTATAAAGCAATGAACGCAGGATTTTCTTCAATTATGTTTGATGGCTCCCATTATGCAATTGAAGAGAATATTGAAAAAACAAAGCAGATAATCGCTGATGCTTCTGCTAAAGGAATTTCCGTTGAAGCAGAGGTTGGCTCTATCGGCGGCGAGGAAGACGGCGTTGTCGGCGCAGGAGAAGTTGCAGATCCCGATGAATGCAAAATGATTGCAGACCTCGGAGTTACAATGCTTGCTGCAGGTATCGGAAATATTCATGGCAAATATCCTGCAAACTGGGCAGGCCTTAACTTTGATGTTCTTGCAAAAATTCAGGAGAAAACAGGAACAATGCCTTTAGTTTTACACGGCGGAACAGGAATCCCCGCAGATATGATAAAGACTGCTATCTCTTTAGGTGTTTCCAAGATCAATGTTAATACCGAATGCCAATTAGCGTTCCAGGAAGCAACAAGAAAATATATCGAAGCCGGCAAAGACCTTGAAGGCAAGGGCTTTGACCCCAGAAAGCTTCTTGCTCCCGGTGTTGAAGCAATTAAGGCAACAGTTAAAGAAAAAATGGAGCTTTTCGGCTCAATCGGCAAAGCAGAGTAATAAAAAAATTACAGGCTGTCTCACCAATCAAAAGTGAGATAGCCTGTTTTTCTTTTATTTTGTAGTAGCTAGTGGAAAATATTTTATTCTTTATATGTTTCGCCTTTAGATAAATCTAATACGATGCCGTTGATAGAGATTTGAGAATCGCTTATCCAAGACATTTCGGCATCGTGCTCATGATATTTGGAATATATTTTTTTGCCTTTTTTATTATTTTTCATTATATACGCCTCTACTGAATAATCAGTTGTTGCCCCCGCATTTACGCGGTAGGCAGAAACTATATAAGTTTCACCAGGCGAATGAACTTCTTCTAATAGTTCATAAGAGGGTCCACCTATAAACAGAACTTTAATAATGTACGGAAACAAAGCGTATAATAATATGCTGCCCAGAAGCAGTATAAAGAAGGGAATGTTTTGCCTTACTGATTTTTTCATTAAATTGCATCCTTTCCTTGCAGTCGCATAAGAAGTATCGCCGATTGAATAAAGATATATTGTTTTCTTCTAACGATTACAGTGTTATCGTAATTATAATTTTCACTATCGCTTTTTCTCTCTAAGTATAGGATAAAAAGTTGTAAGAAGAACCACACCTAATCCGATAAAAACAACGACAATTAAAACCCTAACGATATAATCAAGTAACGGCATTTCATATATAACCTCATCGTTTTGGCAAATTTGAGTTCTGCCCCAATAAAGCCTTGAGTGATACTCTGTGCCGTCTTCGGCAGTAAAAAATGATTTTTCTCGCTGTAACTTGTCGTAAATTTTTATATTCTCATCTTCCTCTTTTGACAATACTTCGCCTGACAAATCCATAGTATATGCTACTGAACTAGTAGATAATAATATTTTTTCGCCGTTCAAAATAGTAAATTGATATCCGCGTGAGGTTTTAGGGCTGATGGTACGTACTATTTCTCCCTCGTTAAAAACAACGATCTCTTTTTCTTTGCCTACATAAAGATAACCATCTTTGTCAATGGCAAATCCGTTCATAGAAAGAGAAACAGTACCGCTAAAAATCATACCCAAGCAAAACATCATAACAACGCCGAGAATTGGCGCAAAAAGCAGAGGAGATTTATTAAACTTCATAAAGTTTGCCTCGTGCAGGTCGATATATTTTATTTGATTTTATCATATAAGCTCGTGTTTCGTCAAGGAATGATCGACTGAAGAAATCTTTTATATATTAACTTAAAATGGGGCTTTAAAAGTTTTTCTGTCGCGTTTAATTTTGCCTATTGCATTTTTTAAATAACTATGTTATACTATTGTGGCTAAAAGATATAATCGGAGGAAAAATAAAAATGGGTGTATTCGAGATTATTGCAGGAGCTTTGTTGCTCGTAGCAAGTATTTTCATAATTATTACAGTTTTGATGCAGGAACACAAAAACAATTTAAGCTCTGTAACAGGAACTGCTTCGCAGGATAGTTACTATGGCAAGAATAAATACAGAACAAAGGAAGCTCGTCTTGCTCTCTTTACAAAAATTGCGGCAATCGCATTTTTCGTTTTGGCATTGGCGGTTAACCTGTTCGGTGTATTTTTCAAAAAATAATTTTGTGAAAGGGCATCTCCTGTGAGATGTCCTTTTTTATTGGAGAAAAATGAAAGAGAAAATAAAAGAATTTATACTGAAAAACGGAATAAAGAAATTTAATGGGCAGTCGCTTTTCGGAAGAATGAAATTTCGGAAAACTGATAAAGCGGCTTTCTTTTTGGCGCTTATTTCCTTACAGGAAGAAAAATTCCTTAAAAAGAAAAACGGAAACTTTATAGTTGCCCGAGTAAAAGGCATTTCGGCAGTTATCGACAGAATGAACGGTACTTTTGCTTTTGCAAAAACCGTCAGCGGAGAGGAATATTTTATTCCCGGCAGTTATCTTGGCGGTGCGATAACGGGAGATAAGGTAATATTAAATCCTCTTTCGGGCGAGGGAGAAACCGATAGCGCGAGAGTCGTAAAAATAACCAAGTTTGGCGATAAGCTTTTTTCGGGCGAGGTTAAAGGTTATTTCGGAAGAGCGGTAATTTATTGTCGGGAATTCGGCAAAATGCCTGTTCTTATTTCGCGCTCGTCAGCTGTTTCAGAGGGTGATAAGGTCCTTTTTAAGGTAACAAGCCGCAAGGGCAGAGATATCTATGGTAAAATAGAAGAAAACTTCGGAAACACGGTTTCTGCGGCAATGGCAGCCGAAATGTATATATTAGAGAGCGAAATTCCGACAGAATTTTCTGCCGAAGCATTATCGGAAGCGGATGCTTTGTTAGAAGAGGAAATTTATACAAACGGAAGAACAGACCTTCGAAGCGAAAATATATTTACAATAGATTCGGCTTCCTCTAAAGACCTTGACGACGCGATATATTTAGAAGAGACCGAAGATGGATATGCCTTAAAGGTTTCTATTGCCGATGTTTCCCATTATATAAAGCGGGGAACAGCGCTTGATAACGAAGCCTTTGAGAGAGGCACCAGCATATATTATGCCGACAAGGTTATCCCGATGCTTCCGAAAACAATTTCAAACGGGATATGCTCGCTTTCTGAGGGGGAAGACAGATTCGCCTTTACCTGCGAAGTAAAGCTCAATAAAAAAGGCGACATATTGGGCTATAAATTTTATAAATCTATAATCTGTTCTGCCGTTAAGGGGGTTTACAGCGAGATAAATGACCTACTTCTGGGCTTAGCAGATGAAAGTATAGAGAAAAAGTATGCCGCTGTAAAAAAACAGCTTGTTTTAATGGAAAAACTTTATAGAATCCTCGCCGAAAGAAGAGCCGAGCGAAAGGTTATAGATTTTGAAACAGCTGAAAGCTATTTTCTTATGGATCAAAAAGGATTGGTTTCGGGCATAATTCCGAGGGATAGAGGGGTTAGCGAATGTATCATAGAGGAATTTATGATAATAGCTAACCGATGCGCGGGAATGTTTGCGAAAGAAAACGGACTTCCCTTTATATACAGAGTTCACGAATCTCCCAACCCCGAAAAAACTGATGAGCTGAAAGAAACCCTCCGCCTTTTGGGAGTATCCCTGCCGCCTTATTTAAACATTGCTACAAATGAGGGACTTAAAGATGTATTCGATTTGGTTAAGGACAAGGAAATAGGTCCTATTATAGAAAAACAGATGCTGAGAAGCATGGCGAAGGCGCGATATGACGAGGAAAACTGCGGCCATTTCGGATTAAATTTGGATATTTATTCCCATTTTACTTCTCCTATAAGGAGATATTCTGACCTTGCTATTCACCGAATAATGACCGATTGTTTGTCAAAAGGTTCTGACAGTTCGGCGCGAAAATATGCTATCTTTGCCGCCGATGCTGCAGAGCAAAGCTCTTTTACAGAAAGAAGAGCGGTTGCGGCAGAGAGGGATATTGATGATAAATACCGTGCAGAATATGCTTCCGCCCATATAGGAGAAGAGGCAGAGGGTATAGTTTCGGGAGTTTTAAACAGCGGCTTTTTTGTGCTTCTGCCTAATACCTTAGAGGGCTTCGTTTCGGTTTCGGATTTAGGAAGATTTAAGCTTATCGACGGAATTCGGCTTGAAGCGGAGGATAAATCCTTGTCCTTTAAGATAGGAGATAGGGTTAAAATAAGGATAACGGGAGCTGATATTTTTGCGGGTAAAACCGATTTTTGCCTTTCAGAATAGAAAAATAAGGTTAAATTTTGAGTTTTTTTCAAAAAAGACTTGATATTTTGAAACAAATCTGTTAATATAATTGTTGCTCATTACTTTTAGGAGGTGCAAAATAGTCATGGCAAAGTGTGATATTTGCGGAAAAGGTGTAACTTTTGGAATTAAAGTTTCCCACTCTCACAGACGTTCCAACAGAACATGGAAGCCTAATGTGAAACGTGTTAAGGCAATAGTAGATGGTTCTCCGAAGCACATTTACGTTTGCACCCGTTGTTTGCGGTCTGATAAAATTACGAGAGCTTAACTTAAAAAGAATAAAAAGCCCTGCTAAAAAGCAGGGCTTTTTAATTTTTATTTTATTTCGAGTTTGATATCGCCTGTATCGGTAGTGATTTCGCATTTGCCACCTTCTGTAGTTTTTGGCAGTTTTACTCTGCCGGTATCGGTATGAGCGATAAAGACTTTATCGGTAAGCAAACTGCCAACGACATCGCCCGTATCGGTTTTCAGAAAGATTTCTTCAGCGTCGGAAGCTTCAAAGTGTATATCTCCCGTGCTTCTTTCGATGGAAAACATTTCTTCGGCGATTACATTAGTTAAATATATATCTCCTGTGTTTCCGTCTGATGAAAGGTTTTTACATTTCATATTATTTAAATAGGCTTTTCCTGTTGAAACACGGATATTGGCGTTGCCCTCACATACTACATTTGTTGCGGTAATTTTACCCGTTGAAACAGAAAGATCAATAGAACCTGTTGACGCATTTTCAAAAGAGATGTTTCCTGTGGTGGTTTTAATTTTAGCAGATTGCTTGATGTTAGCGTTTACCAGAACATTCCCTGTGCTTTCTGAAATATCGATATTTTGAAAAGAGAAATCTTTTGGTATTTCTATATCACCTGTGCTTGATTTTATGAAGAGAGAAGCGTATTCCCCTTCGGGGATAGATACTGTAATTTTGGGTGTGGTAAATGATATTTCTAAATAATCGAACCATTTTCTTGTATCTGTCTTTTCAATTACAAGAGTGCCGTTAACTACAGAAACCGAATGTTTTTCTTTTTCCTTCTCATAGAATACTACTGAGTGTTCTCCATTTTCTGACGGGGCAAATAGGATATCGGCGGTATCGACCGCTATCGATATGTTTTTATAATTTTCAGTTATATTATAATCATTTGTTTCATATTTTACTGTTTGAAGTTTAGTGAAATCCCATTTAAATACTGCCATTACACTCCCGAAGATAATAATTCCGAACGCAACAAGGGCGGCTCCGATAAAAAGCCATGTTTTGTGCTCTTTTTTCATTTTGCCCCCTCCTTTTTTATAAAGCGGCTTTTAATCCGAACGGTGGCTTTCTTTGTGAGATTTAAAATGCCTTTGCTTAATGCCTTGCATCCTATGAAGGCAAAAACCGAAAGCCCCAAACAAACAATTCCTGAGCCAATCATAGCGATTCCTGCGAAGAGATTGCCGCCTAGGGCGAAAATGATTCCTGATATTATTCCGCCAAACGAGCAACCGACCAGAGCGGCGAAAACAGCCCAGAAGGAAATTATTACAGCCCATAACGCAACATATAGGGAGAAAACCACGGCGACGGCGGCTACGCCTAATGAAATCCATATTGGGCTGCCGAGCACCAAAAGCACGATTTCCCAAGCGCCGAGTTTTCTGTTTGGTTTTATTCTTTCTTTTGCTATTTTTACAAAAGGTGTTTCTGCGATTACTGCTTTGACAATTTCCTCGATGGAGCCTATCTTTGATACCGCTTCTTCTTCCCGCAGTCCCTCTTCTATCTGGTCTTCAATCATTTCGCCATAAAAACTCAAACGGTCTTCTATGTCGTTCTGAGGGAGACCTGACAATCCTTTGCGCAACTCCTTAAGAAATTCTTGCTTATTCATTTCCCTATATCCTCCTTCATAACAAAACTGTATATGGATAGGATTTCCTTCCAATCGGTCTTGAAATCTTCGATACGTCGGAGCCCCTTATCGGTAATATGATAATATTTTCTGAGTCTGCCGTCGTGTTCAGCGGTGCGGACGGTCAGCATTTCTCCTGATTCCAGACGTTTTAAGATAGTATATAAGGTTGATTCCGAAAGCTCGATATATGGTTTCATATCTTTAATAATCTTATAACCGTAAGAGTCTTCGCTTTTGATTGCCGCTAACACGCATATATCCAAAAGACCTCTTTTTAACTGAATATCCATACGATACCTCCCCTTACACAATACATCGTATCACGAGGTATTGTTTTTGTCAACAGATTTTTAAAAAGAGAGAACAAAAGGTCCGCGGAGTCCGTTTCGAGTCCCCCAAAAACTTTTCGCCCGTTCGAGCAGAGCCAAGCAACAGTGATTTTAACGGGGACTCTTTTCTCATCTATCGAAGGCTTCCCCGAAGCCTTCTCCCAATCTCCGCTTCTCGTCGATTGGAGTTCGTTTCGAGTCCCCTCGAAAACCTAATTGCCCACTTAAGCCCTTTCGTTTGATAGTGTTTTAGCGGGGACTCTTTTTTCGCGAACGAAAGCTCCACCGGAGCTTTCTCCCGAACCCTGCGGCGTTTCACTTGCAGCGTTCGGAGCTCACTTCGAGTCCCCGAAGGCAAAAAAAGAACACCCGAAAAACGGGTGTTCTTTTTTGGTGGGCCTTCGGGGACTCGAACCCAGGACCTGCCGGTTATGAGCCGGATGCTCTGACCAACTGAGCTAAAGGCCCGTAATCTCTTTTGAAATTACAACAGCAATTATAGCACAATGAACTAACATTTGTCAACACAAAAAATAAATTATGATAAATTTTCAAAAATTATGTAAATCTCTTGATTTATTGACGGAATTTGCCTATAATGATATATGAGGCAAATTTGTATTTGTCAAAGATGTTTGTTTAAAAAATAATTATAATATAAGAGGTGTGTGGAATGCTAACCAACAACAAAAATGTACTTAACTGGGTTGACGAAATGGTCGCACTCACAAAGCCGGACAAGGTTGTCTGGATCGACGGAAGCGATGAGCAGATGGAAGCCTTAAAGGCTGAAGCTGTTTCTACCGGCGAAATGGAAGTTCTTAATGCAGAAAAATTACCGGGCTGCTATCTTCACAGAACTCTTCCTAACGACGTTGCACGCGTTGAGGGCAGAACATTTATTTGCTCTCGCAAGGAGGAAGACTGCGGACCTACAAATAACTGGTGGGATCCTAAAGAAGCATATGCTACCCTTTCTAAGCTTTATGACGGAGTTATGAAAGGAAGAACAATGTATGTTATTCCTTATTCTATGGGACCTATCGGCTCTAAGTTTTCTAAAGTAGGCGTTGAGGTTACCGATTCTATCTATGTTGTTATGAACATGGATATTATGACAAGAATGGGCGCTAAGGCTTTCGAAAACCTCGGCGACGAGTCTAACGATTTCGTTAGAGGTCTTCATTCTAAAGCTGATATCGATGAAAATAACCGCTATATCTGCCATTTCCCCGAGGATAATACCATTTGGTCTATCAACTCGGCTTACGGCGGAAACGTTCTTTTAGGTAAAAAATGCTTCGCTCTCAGAATTGCTTCATATCAGGGTAAAAACGAGGGCTGGATGGCAGAGCATATGCTTATTTTGGGAATCGAGAATCCCGAAGGCGAAGTTCGCTATATCTGCGCAGCTTTCCCCTCTGCTTGCGGAAAAACCAACCTTGCTATGCTTATTCCCCCCGAAATTTATCGCAAAAAGGGATATAAGGTTTGGTGCGTAGGCGATGATATCGCTTGGCTCAGAATAGGTGAAGATGGAAGACTTTGGGCAATCAACCCCGAGAACGGCTTCTTCGGCGTTGCTCCCGGAACAAATGAGAAGTCTAATCCCAACGCGCTCGCTTCTACAAGAAAAAATACAATCTTTACAAACGTTGCGCATAATCTTTCGGATAATACCGTTTGGTGGGAAGGTCTTGATAAGAATCCCCCCGCTAACGCTATCGACTGGATGGGCAATAAATGGGATTACACCGACGGAAGCAAGGGCGCTCATCCCAACAGCCGCTTCACAGCTCCTGCTGAGAACTGCCCCTGCATTTCCAAAGAGTTTAACAGTCCTAATGGTGTTCCGATTTCTGCAATCGTATTCGGCGGCCGCCGTGCTAAAACCGCTCCGCTTGTATACCAATCCTTTGATTGGAATCATGGCGTATTTGTAGGCTCCATAATGGCTTCCGAAACAACAGCTGCAGCATCGGGCGCAGTTGGCGTTGTTCGCAGAGATCCGATGGCTATGCTTCCTTTCTGCGGATATCATATGGGAGACTATTTCAAACATTGGATCGAAATGGGCAAAAAGTTAGGCGATAAAGCTCCTAAGATATTCAATGTTAACTGGTTCAGAACCGACGATGAGGGACACTTCATCTGGCCCGGATTCGGCGACAATATGAGAGTTCTTATGTGGATATTAGAGCGTTGCGAAGGAAAGGCAGATGCTGTTAAGACTCAGATAGGATATCAGCCTAAGGCAGAGGATATCAATGTTGAGGGACTTGATATTGATGTTGAAACTGTCAAAGGTCTTCTTAATGTTGATAAAGAGCTTTGGACAGAGGAAACCGAGGGAATCGGCGAATTCTATAAGAAATTCGGCGATCGTTTACCTGAGGAGCTCAAAGACGAATTGGCAGAGCTTAAAATTCGCTTGAAATAAGCTTATAAAATCTCCGGCGGCCTTATGACCGCCGGAATTTATAAATAAATATAAGGAGAAAAAATATGCTTAATATGTTTTTATTAGCAAGCGAAGCGGCAACAGATACAGCTCCGGCAGCTTCAGGCTGGGAGATGTATGGTTCGCTTATAATGATGGCTATAGTTTTTGTTGCTTTCTATTTTATTCTCATTCGTCCGCAGAAGAAAAAAGAAAAAGAAGCGGCAAAAATGAGAGAAAGCTTAGAGATTGGCGATGAGATAGTTACCATCGGCGGAATTATCGGCAGAGTTGTTTCCTTGAAAGAGGATCATATCGTTATTGAAACCGGTTCCGACCGCTCTAAGATAAGAATTAAGCGCTGGGCAATCCAGAGCAACGAAACTCAGCACGATGCATAAATAAAACATAAAACACCCGAATCCCTCATATCTTTTAGTAAAAAGAGAGGAGTCGGGTGTTTTTTTATGGAAGAAACGGGAGGCATATTAAAGAAAATAAAAATAACTGCGCTAAGTGTGCTTTTGGGGCTTATTATAAGTACGGTTGTTATCTCAATTACCGCTGCGGTAGCTGCGAATGTTGATATGCCGCATTCGCTTTTTTCTGCCTTTTCTACTATCGCATTAACCCTTGGTTGCGTAGGCGCGGGATTTATGAGCGGAGCTATAAACAGGTCGCGCGGAATAATCAACGGGCTTATAGCAGGCGGAGCTACATATATTTTGCTTTTTGCAATTTCCTTTGCCGTTATAGGGGAAATAGGTCTTGTTGCTATCTTCAAGCTTATTATCTGCCTTGTTTCAGGAATAATTGGCGGAATACTTGGGGTTAATAAAAGATAAAAATATACTTTTAGTTTATAGATGATGTGAATTGACTTGACAACAAGGGGACAATGTGCTATATTATAGATGAAATAAGGCACACCGATAGACGGTTGGCCTGAAATGTTGCGAATAACCGCTAACTTTTGCAGGGTTGGGCGGTTATTTTTTTATGCTCGTTATGTAACCTGTGGCTACAATAAGTATTAAAACTAAAAGGAAATAATACTCCATAGCATCACCCCCTTTATACCAAAGAGGGCCAACCGCCTACCGTTTAGGTATGCCTTATTTCACATATTATTTTATCATATAGTGTAAAATAATTCAATAATAAAGCTAAGACTTAATCAGATAATTTACGGAACAGATCTTCTGTTGATATATTAAAATAATCTGAAACATTAAAAACAATCTCAGCTTTCAATAAAGGCGGGATGTCCCCTTTTTCTATCTTGTTAAGAGTTCCTATACTGATACCGAGAATTTTTGTCATTTCTTTTTTTGAAAGCCCTGATTTTTTTCTAAGATAAACTATATTATCAAGAAATTGTTTAATTGATAATGCTACACTTTCTTTATTCATAAATAAATCTCCTTAAAAATATTTTTAAGGAGATTGTATATCAATATATTTCATTATGTGTACGCAGGCGCGTAAATTTTGGATTTTATATGATTCTGCTTTGAAAAGAAATAGCCTTGCCTATGATTTTAACATTGTTTATAGCGTCGTTTAAGAATACCAAAGGCTCAGCCAATCGGTTTCCTGCGCTGAGAACGAGCTTGTCCTCTTTCGGGTAATAGAAAAATCTTCTGATAATAGGCTCTTGATTATTTATTGAAACAGCGGCTAGTTCACCGTTATTAACGGTGAACTGTTTTTTTATAAAAACGGCATCTCCAGGCAAAATTCGGTCATCTGCCATACTGTTGTCTTTAATAGTTATAATAAGATAGTCTTCCTTTTTTGTTAGCTGGGCGCTGCCGTCTGATACCAAAAGCTCAGAGGAAGACTTATCTTTAAAAAGCGGATATCGGGAGAGAAGCTCTGATTCGGATTCGAGGGTTTCATAAATCAGTTCGGAGGCTTTCATATCCAGCACTTCACAGATTTTCTGCAAAGTTCCCATTTTAATATTAACAACCCTACCGTTTTCATATTTTGCAACGGCAGATTTTTGAATACCCAATAGGGCGCCCAGCTCCTCTTGGGTTAAATTTTTATTTATTCGAGCGGCTCTTATTTTATCTCCGATATTCATATAAATCACACCCTTTGATGTCTTAATAATACACTGTTGTATCCTAAAAGTCAACTATTTTTTGGAAAAGCATTGACAATAGGAGCTTCTTCTGATATATTTAGGGTGTCTAAACAAGACACAGACGGGAGGGATACTATGATTTATTCGGTAAAAAGAGAACTGTATTTTAATCGTTATATAGGATTTTATTTTGCATATGCTGTAGTTTGCAGATCGGCGGGAATAAAAATTCCTGATGCGTTTACGGAAAAGGATAGAGCATTGGAATTTGTTTCGCTTATCAATGAATTATCCCTCGATCCGATACATTTATGCGATGTTTTAGAGGATTTCATTTCTTAGATAGCCTTTTAAGGGCTATAGCAAGAATTATGCCTGCTACAGAGATGGTTATTCCAAGGACAAAAAGAACATTTCCGAAAAGATAAAGAGGGGAGTTTTTGAGAACAGAGTCTTTCATTGTTTCCCACATAATATCGGGAAGATCTTTATAATCTGATGTTGCAAAGTATCTTAATAATATTCCCTGAAGAGAAAAGAAGAGACCGCCCAATATAAGAGGGATACTGCTGAGCCAACCATACTTCTGCGCTGTAGTTTTTATAAATGACAACAGATTTTCTGATTTTGGGGATAAAGGCTCGGCTTCTTCGGGAGACAAAAGCCAATCGACTGTTGTTCCCAGAGCTTTTGCCAAGGCTAAAAGGTTTGAAGCGTCGGGTGTGCTTTCTCCCGTTTCCCATTTGCTGACAGCTTGACGGGAAACACCAAGCTTTTCTGCTAAAGCTTCTTGGGAGAGCATAGCTTTTTTTCTGCAACATATAATTTTTTCAGATAAACTCATAAGTGTTAACCTCCTTTTAAGTGTATATTAGCATTATTTAGCGGATAAAACAAGCAATCATAACTGGAACTTTCGCAACTGTCAGTTGCGCCATAGCGCATCTTTGCATAGAATGAATAGGAAGGCTGCTCTTTCAGAGAGGAGAAGTTCTTTTGAAGGACTCAAGACAAGTTTTTAATTGGGAAGTTAGAACGGCTTCTACAGCTTATCCTCAGCGCAGAGAGAAAGCTTGCGATGAAGGCTGCGAGCTGTCGAGCGACTGTGCTTTAGCAATGGCGTATGTTCCTCAGCAGAAATGGCAGAAGATATACTCGTCCGAAATAGGATTTACAAGAGGCACTATTTTCGAGGAACTCGACAAACCTTTTTTGGGGAGGAATGACTGTTGAACGAGAGAAAAACACTTTTAAAACGTTTGCAGATTGCTGATTTTGTTCTCAAAGAGGTGCATCTCTTTTTAGATACCCACCCTGAGAACAGAGAAGCATTAGAATACTTTAAGAAATATCAGAAATTAAGAAAAGAAGCCTTAGCAGATTATCAGGAAAAATATGGTCCGATAACCGCTGTTGGCTACGAGGGTTATAAGGACCGATTTAGTTATGTTGACGGCCCTTGGCCTTGGGAAACGGAGGCTTAATCTATGTGGGTTTATGAGAAAAAATTACAATATCCGGTTAAAATAAAAAATCCTAATCCCGCCTTGGCAAAGGTTATTATAAGCCAGCTTGGCGGTCCCGACGGCGAAACTGCGGCATCGCTTCGCTATTTAAGTCAGCGATACACTGCCCCCGATTCGAAGGTTAAAGGATTGCTTACTGACATTGGAACCGAGGAACCTGCACATCAATGATGGAAATGAAAGGTGCAAAAAAATTACACCTTCAGTTTTACATCAATTTCAATCGGTGGGCTTGTCCAGTTTCCGCCTGTTTTCAATGGTGATTTGTGGCGCGTTTTCTTTAATTCCTTATCATAATATTTTATTTGTTGGCTTTTTATCCTTTGCGGCTTTTCCCTTGAATAGTCAATTCTTTCAATACAGGCTTTCAACAGCCTGTTTTTTGTTGCTGCATCCACATCAGGATTTTGCAATGCTTCAAGGGCATCTTTGAATTTTACAAGTTTTTCTTCATAATCAACTGGTTCTGGCATAGATTCGTAAGCCGCACACAAAGCCTGTTGAACTTCTTCTTTTTCCTTCAACAGTTTTTCATTCAACTGTTTGAAAATTTCTGCTGGCATTCTTTGTGATGGATCAGGATGTGATTGCTGTTCCCATTGCGCCAGTTCTTTTGCCTGAAGGTCTTTCATTTTCTTTTCAAGATTTTTTACAAGCCTTGCATGAAGTTTGAGTGAATTGCCTTCATCATTCTGCAAGCGGATTTCAAAATCTTCAATGCACTGTTTCAAAACATCAACAATTCTTTCAATCATTTCTTCATATAAACAAGAACCTGTTCCACAGTGGGCTTGACCATCACAAAGCAATCTTGCAGGCGCTCTTTCTTTGCCATCTTTTTTGTAGGTTCTCAAAGACATTGCCCTTCCACATTGACACCACAGAAGGCTTGCAAGCGGATTTCTGACTTTAGTTTTTGGCTTTGCGCGGTGATTTCTTCCCATTTTTTCTTGCGCTGCATTAAACAGTTCAAGTGGGACAATGCCTTCATGTCTGCCTTCATAGACCAAAAATTCACCAATTTTTGATTTTGGTCTTGTTTTTAGAATTTCACCTTCTTCAACAATTTCAATTGTTTTTCGCAGATTCCAAACAACCTTCCCAATATAATGAACATTTTGAAGCATTTTTTGCATGGATGCTTG
>JAGBHD010000058.1 GCA_018110785.1 Oscillospiraceae bacterium | reverse complement strand
ATGAAAGGAGCTGACAGTTAATGACTTCGCCTTTAGCGGACAGGCTGAGACCTACGGGAATAGAAGATGTTGTAGGACAGCATCATCTTTTAGATGAGGGCAAGGCTTTAAGAAAACTGATTGATTCGGGCAATATCCCAAATATGATTTTCTATGGTCCCTCGGGAACGGGCAAAACAACTGTAGCTTCGATTATTGCCGCCCGCACCGACCGAAAGCTTTATAAGCTTAACGGAACTAATATGTCGGTAAGCGATATTCGCGATATTATCGACTCGTTAAATGGTTTTGACGGACAAAGCGGTGTTCTTTTATATTTAGATGAGATACAATATCTCAATAAAAAGCAACAGCAGTCGTTACTGCAATACATAGAAAACGGCGACATTACCCTCATTGCATCAACTACCGATAATCCTTATTTTTACATATATAATGCGGTTTTAAGCCGTTGCACGGTTTTTGAGTTTAAGCCTGTTTTGGCAGAGGATATAAAATCGGCGGTAAAGCGCGCCTTTAAGAAGCTTTCCGAATCAGAAAATACAGATATTGAATGCTCCGATGAGGTTTGCGGCAAAATTTCTATAGCTTCGGGAAATGATGTAAGACGGGCTTTAAATATCTGCGAGGTAGCCTTTCTTACCGCAAAAAACGGTGAAAAGGCGGTTATAACTGCTGAAATAGTTGATGAGCTTATTTCTTCGGGACTTATGAGATACGATAGGGCAGATGACGAACACTATAATATTTTATCGGCTTTTCAAAAGTCTATAAGAGGGTCAGACGAAAATGCGGCGCTTCATTATTTGGCAAGACTTTTAGAGGCGGGAGATTTAATTTCTCCAATCCGCCGACTTTTAGTAATTGCGAGCGAGGATATAGGCCTTGCCTATCCTATGGCGGCGGGAATTGTTAAATCCCTTTGCGACAGCGCAGAAAAATTAGGGCTTCCCGAGGCGAGAATTCCTTTAGCCGAGGCGGTTATTCTGCTTTGCACCTCGCCGAAATCGAATTCTGCTATTTCGGCAATAGACAGCGCTATGGAAGCGATACGCGCAAAAGGAGCGGGAGATATTCCCGACTTTTTAAAAGACTCACATTATTCGGGCGCGACTAAGCTCGGACATGGAGAGGGCTATATCTATTCCCATCTTTGCAAGAATGCCTATTCGGGGCAGAAATATCTTCCCGAAATTCATAAAGGCGATGTTTATTATAGCTTTGGAGATAATAAAACCGAAGCGGCGGCTTTGGCTTATAGGAAGATGCTCGAAGAGGAAAAAGAATAAAATAAAAAAATCGAAATAGCAGGAAACTGCTATTTCGATTTTTTATTTTGTTATCTCGATAAATAATAATAGGGGTTTCTATAGCTTCCGTTTACAAGGAATGCTATATGAAGATGAGGACCTGTACTTCTTCCTGTATTTCCCGAAAGGGCGATAACCTGCCCCTGAGAAACTCTCTGACCGTTACTTACATATAAAACGCTGTTATGTCCGTAAACCGTTACTACTCCGTTTCCATGGTCTATCATAATATGTCTGCCGAGGCCATAGTTAAGATATCTTACGGCAATAACGGTTCCCGAAGCTACTGCGTAAATGGGAGTTCCCGTATTTGTTGCGATATCCATTCCTGTATGACCTGCATAGCCGCCGTAATGGCAGGAGATATATCCGCCGCCGCCACCGACAGGCCAGATGTAGTTTCCGCTTCCGGCAGAGCCGCTGTAGGAAGCAACCTTAGTTCCCCGAACGACAACCTTGTTAACAGGGGCAGAAATAACGGTTGTATTTAAAACTGTTCTTGAGGTTTCAATACCATCTGTATAGGTAACATTGGCTGTAACCTCGTTTACACCTTCTTTACCTGCTTGAGAAACATATGAGTAACCCGAATAATAGTTGTTACTGGTTTGGGTAATTGTACTATAAGCAACATTTACATTATATGTTTCCTGTCTTGTTACATTAACATTTAAATAAGGAACACTTGCAGAAACTAAAAGCTCGTTTCCCGGATAGATCATATCCAAAGAATTGGGGTTTAAAGCAGCAAGCTCGTTATAGGAAATGTTGTTTTTTGCCGCTATGCCGATAGGGGTATCGCCTTCTTCAACGGTATAATAAACATTTCCTGCAATCTCACTGTTTAAAAGGGTTGTTATCTCCGACGGCTCTTTAATTGTATTATTAAGATAATAGCCGTAAACAAATTCTATTTCCTGAGCGAAAGAAACCGTTTCTCCGACAGCTCCTGTTTTATAGGAATCAAGCTTTGCATTTAATGCGGCTTCGATTTCTGCGGTTGAATTAACCGCTCCCTCAAATTTTGAATCAACATAAACTCCGTAAGCCTCGCTGATTGCATCGGCAGAAGAAAGAATAAGCTTATCTGTTAACTGGGTTTCGCTGAGCATCTTATTTTGAGCGGTAACGGTAAGCTTATAGGTAGGCTTGAAAACGATAGCATCGGAAGCGTCCTGATAAACTATTCGCTCTTGCACCATTTTCTGAGCGGTTTCATAAACCGACTCATTCGCAACGGCTCCGATATATTCGCCGTTAAGCTCTATTGAAACTCCGAAATTAAGCCCTCTTATAATTCCAATAGTTAAAAGCAGAATGCCTAAGGAAACTATAGGAGCCGCGATATTAAAAAGCGTTCCATAAAGCCGCTTTCCGCGGCCAAGAGCGAAGCGGAAGTTTTTAACAGTTCCCTTAATGCCTGCCTTAAATCCGCCTTTAAACTCATTCTTAGATGCAAGAATAACGTTTTTTGCGGTGTTTTTAAGCGAAACTAAAGATTTAAGGCTTGTTGAAACCTCTTTTGAGATTTCTTCGCTGGTATTTTTGGTTAATATCTTTGATTTATTGAAGTTATTTTTAACTGCTGTATTAAGCGAAGTTTTAGTATACTGGAAAAGCTCCTTTGCTTTTCCGATAACCATCAGACCTACAGCATAGTTGAGCTTTCCGATATTATTAAAAAGTTTCTGAGCGCTAACTAAGACGCTCTTTAGCTTTTCCATCTTAATATCATCTCCTGAAATAAATTTTACCCTTCAAGTGGTTACAATTTGTTTCTTTTTGTATTATAACCAACTGAAAGGTAAAAGTCAATAGCTTTTGTTACATTTTGTAACTTTTCTATATTTCAGAAGCGGAAACCATATTTAATATTTCTTCGATTTTTTCTCTTTTAACCGTATCTGTTCCCTCGGTACAAACTGCGGCAGTTCCGAAAGCAACAGATTTTTTTATAGCGGTTTTATCATCATCTCCCAAAGCCTTTGAATATATAAATCCCGCAAAAGCGGCATCTCCCGCGCCAATGTCGGAAAGGGGCGTAACCTTTGGGGCAATTGCTTTAAAAACGCCGCTATTATTAACGAGAACAGCTCCCTTTTCGCCCATACTAACCAAAATATTTTTGCAAAAGGGCAAAAGCTTTATTGCTGCATTTATTACATCTTTCTCGGTTTCAAGGGTGTAGCCTACTATATCTCCAAGCTCCTTTTGATTAGGTTTTATAGCATATGGCTTTATTTTTTCATAATCGGAAATTGAAAAGGAAGATGTATCTATAAGAATTTTTTTGTTTTTTAAAGAGCAGATTAAATCTATATATTCCTTTTTTTCTATTCCATCGGGCATTCTTCCGCAGAATGAAACGAATTCCGATTTTTCCGATAAAAGAAGAAGCTCATCTTTAAATTCCGAGAGAACGCTGTTTGATATAGCGCCCTTATGGTTGATTTTTAAAAGCTTTCCGCTAGGGAAAACAACGGTTATATTTTCTCTTGTTTTACCATCATGGTATAAAAATTTGAAATTTTTGACTGAATTTTTCAAAAGAGGTAAAAAGGCAGCTTCATTTTTTCGGCCTACAATTCCGAAGTTTAAATTGTCAAGACCTACAGCATCTAAGGTTTTGCCGAGATTAATTCCTTTGCCGCCCGCATAAGCCTTTTCTCTGATAACGCTTACAGGCTCAGAGTTTATACTATCTGTTACCCAAAGGGTATTATCGATAGCGGGGTTGAGAAAAACATTTAGAATACGACACATAGTTTTTTACCGCCTTTCTTAAAGCTATGATACCATAATATTATTAATATTTCAAATTAAAACAATTTTAAGAAAGGTATTTGATTTGTGATTTAAATGTGTTATACTTAAAAGGGTATGAATTTTTTTTAGGCTTTAGGAGAAAAGAATGAAACATATATTCATTATAAATCCCGCGGCGGGAAAGGACAGAGAAAAGCGCTGGCTTGTAGATTCGATTAAATCTGCGGCAGAGAAGCTTTCTCAAAAGGCTGAAATTTATTTTACCAAATGCGAAGGCGATGCTTATGAATTTGCGAAAAAAGCAGCTGAGGATTCTGAGGAAAATCTTCGCCTTTATGCTTGCGGCGGCGATGGTACCTTTAATGAAACCATTAGCGCGGCGGTAGGTCGTGATAATATTTCTGTCGGTTGCATTCCCTGCGGAACGGGAAACGATTTTGTTAAAAACTTTAAATTAAAAGAAGATTTTTTGAATATTCAAAAACAAATGAACGCCGCGGAAGATAAAATAGATATTATCGAGGCGAATGGGAACTATTCCGTTAATATTTGCAATATGGGTTTTGATGCCGATGTTGCCGATGGAATGCTGAAATTCAAGCGCCTTCCCTTAGTTTCGGGAAGTATGGCATATTCCTTATCGGTTGTAACCTCGATGATAAAAAAATTAGGATTTCGCGCTAAGATAATTTGCGACGGAATTCGCGAGATAGAAGAAGATATAATGATGATGGTAGTAGCAAACGGAATTTGCTACGGCGGCGGATATTATGGCGCGCCGAAAGCCAAGATTGATGACGGGCTTATGGATGTTTGTATTGTAAAAAAGCTATCGAGATTTAAGATAGTTGATTTAATCGGCGATTATAAAAAGGGCAATCATGTAGACGAGCCGAAATTCAAAAAATACATAGAATATTTCCGATGCAAGGAAATAGAGATAGAAGCCGAAAAGCCGTTTACCCTTTCGCGCGACGGCGAGATATCCAAAACCTTAAAGGCCAATATACATATTATAAAAAACGGAGTTAATTTTTTAAATCCGTCGAAACAAAACATAAAAAGGAGTAAAAAAGATGAAAGTATTGTATGCCAGTTCTGAAGCACTTCCCTTTGCAGCATCAGGAGGACTTGCCGATGTTGCAGGCTCTCTTCCCAGAGCTATTCGCAACCGCAAGGTAGCTTGCAGGGTTGTTATGCCTTATTATTCTACTATTTCTGAAGAGCTTAAATCAAAATGTAAATATCTTTTGAATTTTACGGTTGATTTAGGTTGGAGAAAACAGTATTGCGGAGTTTTTACAGCTAACATAGGCGGCGTTGTTTATTATCTTTTAGACAACGAATATTATTTCAAAAGAGGTCGTTTATACGGCGAGTTTGACGACGGGGAAAGATTTGCCTTCTTCTCAAAAGCCGTTTTAGATTTGATTTCTCATATTGATTTTATCCCTGATATTATCCATTGCAACGATTGGCAGACGGGACTTGTTCCTGTTTATCTTAACGCTTTTTACAGAAATAATGATAGATACCGCTACATAAAAACTATATTTACTATTCATAACATTCAGTATCAAGGCAAATTTTCCGATTTTGTTGCGGGAGAGGTTTTCGGACTTTCTCAAAATACAAGCAATGTTTTGGAATATGACGGTTGCATAAATGTTTTAAAGGCGGCTATGCAGGAAAGCGACCGTATAACAACGGTAAGCGAATCCTATGCTAATGAAATTTTAACACCTTCCTATGCTTTCGGGCTTCATAGCTTTTTAAATGACAACAGATTTAAGCTTCGCGGAATCTTAAACGGAATAGATATGGAGCTTTATAATCCCAGAACAGATGCTAAAATTGCGGCTAACTTCTCGGAAAATGATTTATCGGGCAAGGAGAAATGCAAAAAAGACCTTTTAGAGCAGTTTTCTGTTCCTTATGATAAGGAAACTCCTGTTATCGCAATGGTAACAAGGCTTGTTGAAGCTAAGGGAATTTCCTTGGTAAGAGATATTTTTGAAGAGCTGATGAAAAAGGATATAAAATTTATCCTTTTGGGCTCGGGTGATAAGGAATATGAAGATTTCTTCCAGAGCATGAGAGACAAATATCCCGAAAAGGTTGGCGTTTATATAGGCTTCTCTCCTGCAACTGCTTCTAAGGTTTATGCGGGCGCTGATATGTTTTTAATGCCCTCGCTTTCCGAGCCTTGCGGACTTGCGCAGATGGTAGCATTATTATACGGAACTATTCCGATAGTTCATGCTGTTGGCGGTCTTAGAGATACTATAAAGGATTGTTCTTTAGGGGAAGGCAACGGATTTACATTTGAGTATTTCTCCCGCGATGCGCTTATAAATACTATAGGAAATGCCCTCAGGGTTTACGGGAATAAAAAAGATTGGACCGAGCTTAAGAAAACGGCTCTCAAGAGCGATTTTTCTTGGAAAAAGTCGGCAGAAAAGTATATAAACACATATAAGGAAATTTAGATTGGAGAAAGAAATGGCGGGGAACATAATGGTCGCTCAGTCGGGCGGACCTACGGCGGTTATAAACTCGAGTCTTGCGGGGGTTATTTCAGGTGCCGCAAAATATATGAACGGTGCTTCGGTTTTTGGCTCTTTAAACGGGATAGAAGGAGTTATAAAGGGAAAAATAGTTTCCTTAAGCGAGCAGGTGGAAGGAGAAGAAGAAATGGATCTTCTTTCAAAAACTCCTGCAATGGCGCTCGGCTCCTGCCGCTTTAAAATGCCAAGGCCCGAAAATGGCAAAGAGGTATATGAGGCGATAGAGAAAACCCTCGAAAAATATGATATAGATACCTTTGTTTATATTGGTGGAAACGATTCTATGGATACCGTTTTAACCCTTTCCAAATATTTTAAAGATAAAGGAATAGATATAAAGGTTGTAGGTGTTCCGAAAACAATTGATAACGATTTATGTGGAACCGACCATACTCCAGGGTTTGGAAGCGCCGCTAAATATATCGCAACAACGCTTAGCGAAATAGCTTCCGATTGCGCGATTTATGATTTAGACGCTGTAACGATAGTTGAAATAATGGGAAGAAATGCAGGTTTTTTAACGATGGCGGCGGGTATTCCCACATTTTTAGGAGAATATGCTCCTCAGCTTATATATCTTCCCGAAAGACCTATTTCTTTAGAAAAAATCGTTTCGGATATAAAAGAAAAAATGCGGACAAGCAGAGCGGTTATTGTTGCTGTTTCGGAGGGAGTTAAAACCGAAGATGGCGAATATCTCGCGGCTGCGGCTCCCGATGCTTTCGGGCATAAGCAACTCTCGGGCGCAGGAAAGGTTTTAGAACAGGTTATAAAAAAAGAAATCGGCTGCAAGGTGCGCTCTATTGAGCTTAATACCCCTCAAAGAGGAGCGGCTCATATAATGTCTGAAACCGATAGAAAAGAAGCCTTTTTGTTGGGCGAAAAGGCTATAGAAGCGGCGGCTTCCCAAAAAAGCGGTGTCGTTTCGGTTATACTGAGAGATGGTGAGCAAGAATATAATGTAAGCTACTCGGTAGAAAGCGCAGATGTTGTTGCTAATGCCGAAAAAAAGGTGCCCCAAGATTATATAAATAAAGAGGGCAATTTTATAACCGAAAAGGCATACAGATATATGCTTCCTTTAATAATGGGAGAGGTCGATTTGAAATACGAAAACGGCATTCCCGTAAAATTTAAAATAGATAAAACTAAGTTGGTTTAAGAGGGCAGAAGATGGAAATTTTAGCAAAAGAGAATTACTCGGAGTTTGTATCCTTTGCGGAAAATCATAAGAATACAAGCTTCACGCAGAGTCTTGAATGGGCAAATTTGAAAAGCGGCTGGGAAAGAGAAATCGTAGTTTCCAGAGATAAAGACGGAATTATAAAGGGAGCTATGCTCATATTGATAGAGCGTCTTCCTGTTTTGAAAAACGGTTTTCTCTATGCTCCGCACGGACCTATCTGCGATTTCGACGATAAAGAAACTATTGCCGATTTGTTAGAGGGCGCAAAGGCTGTCGGAAAAAAATATAAGGGCTTTTTATTTAAATGCGACCCTACTCTTTTGGAAACAGCTGAAGAGGAAATTAAGAATTTTACCGACCTCGGTTTTAAATATGAGCCCGGAAGAAAGGATTTTGAAACGATTCAGGTTCGTTTTAATTATGCCTTAACCGATATCGAGGGAAGAACTCCCGAAGAGGAGATTATGACATTTACTCAGAAAACCCGCTATAACATAAGGGTTGCTGAGAAGCATGGGGTAGAATGCAGAATTTGCGGAAAAGAGGCGCTGCCCGAATTTTACCGCATATTTAAGGTAACTGCGGTAAGAGATAATTTTATCGTAAGACCTATCGAATATTATGAAAAAATGATGGACTGCTTCGGCGATAAAATGCGCCTCTATCTTTGCTATTATAACGGTGTTGCGATTTCGGGCGCTCTTTGCTGTCAGTATGCTAAGAAAACCTATTATGTTTTCGGCGCGAGCGATAATCAGTATCGTAATGTAATGCCGAATTATCTTATGCAATGGAATATGATAAAATGGGCTTTAGAGGGCGGTTGCCGCGTTTATGATTTTCTCGGAATTCCTGTTAACGCTGATCCCGAAAGTCCTATGATAGGTGTTTACCGCTTCAAAAAAGGCTTTAACGGAGAGGTGCTCGGCTATGTAGGCGAATTTGATTATGTTTTAAATCCCTTTATAAATACTCTTTTTAATATTGCAACAAAGATGAAAAAGCGTTTCTATGCTGTTTACAGAGCAATCAGAGGAAAGAAATAAAAGTTAAGGTAGTGATATTTTGAAAATACCCTTTGTTTCTGCAGTAATTCTTGCCTGCGGCAACGGTAGCCGCTTTGGTGGAGATAAGCTTTTTTGTAATCTTTCGGGCAAAACGGTTTTGGAAAGAACTTTATCTGTTTTTGATTCGTCGGATAGCTATAATGAAATTATATTGGTAACAAGAAGCGATTTAATAAGCAGGGTTAAAGAGCTTTCAAAAAATTTCAGCAAGGTTTCAAAAATTATTGAGGGCGGCGATAGTCGAATGAAATCGGCGCTCAAAGGCTTAGAGGCGGTAAATGATGAAGCTCAGTTTGTCGCGGTACATGATGGCGCAAGACCTCTTTTAGAAATTGAAGATGCCAAAGCGGTAGTAGAAAATGCTATTTTGTATGGCGCTTCAATTTTAGCCTTTCCTGCAAGCGATACCGTTAAAACAACCGAAGGTGGATTTATTACCTCTACTCCCGATAGAAAAACTATATACAATGCTCAAACTCCTCAAGTTTTTCCATTTAAGGAGTATAAAGCTATTTTAGAAGCTGCGATAAAAGCAGGACACGATTTTACCGACGACAGCAGTATTTATGAATCAAGCGGCAAAAAGGTTTATATAACCGAAGGTAAGCGCACGAATATAAAGATAACATATCCCGAAGATTTAAAGCTGGCAGAAACCCTTATAGGAAAGGAGAAACCGAAAATGAGAATAGGACATGGGTATGATGTTCATAAATTAGCGGAAAACCGAAAGCTTATTCTCGGCGGTCAGGAAATACCTTTTGAAAAAGGTCTGCTCGGTCATTCGGACGCAGATGTTTTAGTTCATGCAATTATGGATAGCCTCCTCGGCGCGGCGGCGATGGGTGATATAGGAAAGCTTTTCCCCGATACCGATATGGCTTTCAAAGATGCCGATAGTATAGAGCTTTTAAAATCTGTTGGAAAGGAAATCGACAAAGCGGGATACAAAATAGTTAATATAGATTCTGTAGTATGCGCTCAGAAGCCAAAGATTGCTCCTTTTATAGAGAATATGCGGAAGAACATAGCGGCGGCTCTCGGCATTGATATAACTCAGGTTAATGTTAAAGCAACGACCGAAGAGGGCTTAGGCTTTACGGGTAATTTAGAGGGAATTAGCTCGACGGCGGTTTGCATTATAGAAGATAAATGAAGTTGAAAAGGAATGTTCTGTAAAACATTCCTTTTTCTATTGACAAAATTAAAATAAAAGTGTATTATTTAGATAGTACAGTTAGAGAAAGGAGAGATAGGATGGTTTGGAAACCCGATAAGTCAAGACCGATTTGTCCTCAGATAGTAGAGTTTATATCTGTAGGAATTTCCAAAGGAGAGTTTAAATCGGGCGAGAAGCTTATGTCGGTAAGGGAAGTAGCCTTAATGGCGGGGGTTAATCCCAATACGGTGCAGAAAGCCTTTGAGCAGCTTAAAGGTATGGGGCTTATAATATCGGTTCCGTCTTCAGGTTGGTTTGTAAGCGAAAACACCTCTATTGCTTCAGAAGCGGTTGAAAGATTAGTAGAAGAGAAAACAAAAGAATATTTTAAAGAAATGAAGCTGCTCGGAAAAACTAAAGAGCAGATAAAAGACTATATAAAGGAGTGGGAGCATGAGTGAACTTTTAAGGTGTGAAAACCTTGTTAAGAAATACGGTAGCTTTACGGCGCTCGGCGGCATAAATCTTTCTATTGAAAGCGGTAAAATTATCGGACTTTTAGGTCCTAACGGATCGGGAAAAACAACCCTTATAAAGCTTATAAACGGGCTTTTAGTTCCAAACGAGGGAAATATCTATGTATGCGGGGAGAAACCCGGCGTATTCAGCAAAACTAAGGTTGCATATCTTCCCGACAACAATTTTTTAAATACATATATGACGGTTGAGGGAATTATTGGCATATTCGAGGATTTCTATGAAGACTTCCGCTCCGAACTTGCTTTCAGTATGCTTGAAAGGCTCGGCATAAAGCCGACGGCTAAACTTAAAACTTTATCAAAGTGAAATAAAGAAAAGGTTTCTCTCATTCTTGTTATGAGCAGAAATGCAAGTCTTTATGTTTTAGATGAGCCTATAGCGGGAGTTGACCCTGCGACCAGAGATTATGTTATCTCTACTATTATAAATAACTATAACCCCGAAGCCTCTGTTTTAATTTCTACTCATTTGATATCAGATATAGAAGGGGTGCTTGATGAGGTTATCTTTATAAAAGAGGGGCATATAATGCTGCAAAAAACCGTTGATGAAATTCGCGAGGAAAGCGGCAAAAGTGTTGATGAACTTTTCAGGGAGGTGTTCAAATGGTAAAGAAGCTTATAAAGCATGAAATGCTTTTCTATTTAAGAACTCTGCTTCCCGCTGAGCTTATTTTGTTGGGAATGGCGCTGTTAGTTCGCTTTGTCCAGTTTTTTGAAAGCGATGCGGTTATTTATGATATCGTAGCCATTTCTTCAATAGTAACATATGTAATCGCTATTATAGTTTGTGTTGTTATGATGTTTATAACGGGTCTAACAAGATTTTATAAAAATCTTTATACCGCGGAAGGATATTTAAGCTTTACTCTCCCTGTTACTCATTCGGGACATATTTTTTCCAAGCTTTTTTCGGCAGTAGCAGTATCTTTGATAACCGCTTTGGTTATCGGAGTGTCTCTCGCAATAGCAACAGCGGGCGAGGTCTTTTCCGAAATTGTAAAAGCGGGGAATTATCTCTTTAAAATGTTATTTGATTATACAGGCGTACATGGTGTTTTGTTTATAATAGAGTTTATTGTTCTTGTTATAGTATCTCTTTCAACGGGTTATCTTCTTTATTATACCTGCATAACAGCGGGACAAATGGCGAAGAAAAACCGAGTTTTAGCCGCGTTTGGAATATATTTCGGCTATTATTTCGTATGTCAGACCATAGGAACCTTCTTTATGATAATGACGGCAATTTTTAATGAGCCGATTGCAAGACTAATGGAAAATATCGGTCTTTTTGCAGAGACTCACCCGATAGCAACGGTTCATATATTCTTTATCTCTGTAATCATTTTCGATGCAATAATAGGCGGGGTATATTATTTCTTAACCCACCTGATTATGAAAAAACGGCTTAATCTCGAATAAGGAGGGAATAAAAATGAAAAAATATTTTAAACCCGCCGCGCTTTTAGTTCTTTTGGTTATGATATGTTCTGTTTTTTCCTCCTGTAACGCTTTAGACGAAATGAGAAAGTCCCACGCTTTCTGGAATAATGAAGATAAAACAGAAATTCTTTATAACGGCGAGGTTTATAAAAAGCTTTCAGGCTCAGAAGATTTTTTAATAACAGACCATATTGGTTATTCAAATGGGTATGCATACGTAACCGAAAAGGATGTTCCGCTTCTTCTGAGTGACTTGCTTGGAACTTGGATAGATATATATCACGATGGGAAATTATTGCAGGTAGGCTATCAAGATAGCTATTATCTCGAAAGCGAATATGATGAATACTTGGAAAAAATTAAAAACACAAAATTTGATAAATTCCGTGTTTTTAATAGCTTCAGCGAAAAATATGAACTGCTGTCGGATGAGGATAGTCAAATAATAATAGATATTATTACCCAATCTGAAATTGTGGAAATTACAAACTATGATTTTGTATATTTAGGAGAGATTTGGCGTTGTGATGCAGACATGTATTTTGTGTCAGAAAAGTTTGAGCTGTTAAAAGATCCCGATGGCTACTATTTGGGAATAGGGTATACGGAATACTGTTATAAAGTTCCCGAAGAAATGACGGAACGTTTTGAAAAAATAGCCAAGGCATATTTTATTGATTGGTATTACGAATAAAAATATCACCCATGCGCGATTTATTTTCGCGTATGGGTGATATTTTTTTGGCATAATATTTAAAGGGGTGTTTTTATAAAGAAAGAAAAATATTTATATATGCCGCTTTTTATAACTGTATTTTCCGCGGCAGCAGCTCTTTTGTTTTATACGGTATCGACGAGAGAAAAGGATAATCTCGTTTATATTCAAGGTATTTTTAATGCATTTTTGCCTTTAATATTTATAGGTTTTCGGAAAATTTTAAAAAAAGAAATACCGATAATAATAGATTTTGCGGCGGCAATATATATAGTTTTAGCGAGTAATTTCGGGACCACCCTCTCGTTTTACGGAAAATTTCCGTTTTGGGATTTATTTATGCATGGGCTTTTCGGATTAGTTGCCGCCCTTGTTTTATATATTTTGATTGTTCCTTTGCTAAAAGATAAGGCTTGGAATATAGGTTTTTTAAGTGTTCAGTTTTTGGCTGTTATGGGGGCGGCGGCTTTATGGGAAATTTTCGAATATACTTCGGATATTATCCTCGGCGGTGATACTCAGCGAGTTCAGGTATCTATTTCGGAGGGGGTTAACCCTGTAAAGGATACAATGACCGATATTATTATAACCGCCGCAGGTTTTTTTCTCTTTCATATTGGTTTATATATAAAAAAGAAAGCCGCCAAATAGGCGGCACTTAAAAAGAATCCTTTATTTTCTTGCGATTACAATCGGCTGATAATAGCCCGTTTCTTCCGGAAACAGCCACACCACTTTACTGCAACCATTAGAAATAAGTAGGCTTGTCAGTTCTTCTCTGCGTGTTGCTCTGTATTCACATTCAAACTTGCTTATTTGAAGAGTTTTTTCATCGTCAATTATATACTGGATAAGCTTGTAATGGTCGTCGTTCCAGTTCCATGTTTGGAAGGATACTCTTTGCCCTTTGTCGGTTTTATGTATATAAGGGGGAGAATAGGGAGGTTTGTCCATAAGAAGCGCATCATAATCTCTGATGCTGGCAACAAATATACCACCTGTAACGATTCGGTTTGTGATACTCTTAACGGCAGAGTTCAATGCGCTCTTTGAGAGCATGTGCGGCAAAGCATTATCCATAGCAATAATAATGTCGAACTGTTCTGAAAAGGTTTCCGATAAATCGCAGAAATCAGCATGCTCAAAACGAATTTTTAGGTTATTTTTCGCAGCTCGCTCTTTTGCCTCTGTAATCTCTCCGTCGCTTATATCTGAGGCTGTTACATTATATCCAAGCGATGCAAGTCCTATAGCTTGTGTTCCTATTCCGCAGGCGCAATCAAGAATCCGAGCGGTATAATCAAATCCATTATTCTTAAAGAGCTTGCTCAAAATTAAAGCCTGCTCATGTGTTGCAGATTGCCAATCAAGAAAAAGCTTATCATAATGAGAAGCCAGATTGTCATAAAAAGACTGTGTGATATTCATATCAATATCTCCCTTTTGAATTCCTTTTTCACTTTATTATCATGATGAATATGATAAAGCAAGCCACGGCAACTCTTGTTGTCGTGGCAGTTGATGTTTTATGGATACTGTCTGATAGGTTTTTCGAATTTTACAGAGATTTTAAGGTTTCGACAAGATAATCGTTTTCCTCTTCCGAGCGAATTGCAAGGCGAATATAGTTTTCTCCTCCAAAGCCTTTTTTGTCCGAAAGGTCTTTAATAAAGATGTTAGCTTTGCAGAGCAGCTTTTCTGCAACATCTTCAGAGGAAATACCCTCTTTCATTTTGCAGAGGATAAAGTTTGCCTGAGAGGGATAAATCTTCTCGAAAAGACCTGTATTATTAAGGTTTTCCATAAAGCGGCTGCGCTCTGCGGCTAATTTTTCGCAAGCCTCTGAGTAAGCCGATTTATAAACTGCGATATTCTGCAAGAAGCATTCCGCAATAGAGTTTATATTCCAAACGGGCATAGCGGCTTTAACTGTGCTTATTATCTTATCATCTCCCGAAGCGAGAACGCCAAGACGAAGACCAGGAACGCCATAGGATTTGCTTATGCTCTTTATAACGATAAGCTTTTTATAGCGAAGCAAAATTTCGTCGTCGATCAGAGAATATTTAAGCTCTGTATCGGCAAAATCAATAAAGGATTCATCGAAAATAACAAATTTTCCGAGCTTGTCTGCAATCTCTATAATTTCCAAAGCATCGTCTTTTTTAAGGAAAGAGCCACTCGGATTATCGGGGTTTATGATAACTAAAGCGTCGCAATAGTTAAGCGATTCGATTAAAGCTTCCTTATTAAAGGAATAATCGTATTTCGACATATCGATTTCTAAAAACGAGCAGCCGTCGAAACAGCGGATATATTCGTTAAAGGTTGGAACGGGAACTGCTATGCGGCCTTTAATAACGCTCTTTAAAGAGTTTATAAGCTCGGCGGCTCCGTTTCCAACTAAGATTTTTTCCTCTGTTGCAGAGAACATTCTCGCCGCAATAAGATTTTCGATAGCGAGGGATGAAGGATATTGTCTTACAAGCTCGTCAAAGCTGTATTTCATCTTTTCCATAAACTGCGGAGTTGGGAAATAAGGATTAACGAGATAGCAGTAATCCAAAAGACCGGGGAAGCGCCAGTATCCGCCGAAACGTTTTTTGAAATAGTTTAGCTTTTCCTTACCCGAAGCGAACATGGCTGTTGCAATATCAAGGTCCTGTCCGTCATCAATTTCATACCATTTGATAGATTTATCTAAGACATAGGCGCTTAAAGAATGCTCGGAAGAATGGATTATAGCCTTTAAAACAAGCTCGTAGTACTGATTCATTCCATAAGCTTTGATATAGCTTTCTAAGAAATTAACATATTTCTTTTCGGAAAATTCGCGACTTAGCTTATAGATGTTAACGGTTTTATAATACTTATCGGTTTTAGAAAAGTCGAAATTCTTTTTATCTATAAAATCGGTAATGTAACCATCTTTGTCAAGAAGCGTAACAGTTCCGTCCATCCAAGGCTCGTAAAGAGCAACGGCGGCAAGGTCGCGTCTTGGATCATCTAATATTTTTTTGATTAAATCCTTTTCATAAATAAGGTCGGACTCTAAAAGAATAGTATCGTCCTCACAAAGATAATCTTTTGCGAGATAAAGGGAATAAATATTATTAGTTGTATTGTAATCGGGATTGGAAACGAAAACTAAGTCTATATCCTTAATTTTTTCTTTTGCAAACTTTATAAGAGATTCCTCTCTGTATCCTGTAACTAAAATCAATTTGTTGATACCTGCTGTTTTAAGCGCATCGCAAGCTCGCTCTAAAAGGGTTTCTCCTGAAACGGGTACCATACATTTTGTATTATCCTTGGTATAGCGGCCGAGGCGTTTGCCCATACCTGCGGCTAACATCATAGCCTGCATAAAATCACCTGTCTTTCAAAGAAGTGTTTGCTTTACTTTTTCAGTATAACACAATTTTCTTGCATTTACAAATAAATCTTTTAAAAGCTTTGGAATAAAAAATCTTCCGCTGATAACAATAACAGTAAGGAATGAGAAAGGAAAGAAAAACTACTATGAAAAACGATTTGAATTTTAAAGAAAGTAAAAAATCCTTTTTCGGCGGAAAAGGTTTATATTTAGCTTTGGCAGTTTGCCTTTGCGGCGCAGTAGGCGCTACATGGTATTCTGTTAAAAAAGCAACCGAGGAAATAGAGGAAACGCCGCCCCCTTTTGTGTCGGGGGCAGAGGTAGATACATCGCCCGATACCTCCTCAGAGGACTCGTCCTTGGAGGAACAGCCTACCGAGCCCTCCAAGCAGCCGATATCATCAGAAGAGCAGACCGATTCAGAAGAAACGGAGAGCTCCAACGAGAGTTATCAAGCATCGGCAGATGTATCTCCCGAATTTTATATAATGCCGGTGGCAGGTGAAATAATCAATGACTATTCCGATGGATTAGTTGTTAAAAATGAAACCTTAGCTGATTGGCGCACACACGACGGCATAGATATATCCGCGGCGGTAACAACTCCCGTTAAAAGCGTTGCCGACGGAACGGTTAAAGAGATATATTATGACGACCTTTACGGAACTGTTGTTGTTGTAAGCCATTCGGGCGGGATAGAAAGCTATTATAGCAATTTGAATGAAATTGTAAATGTTGAGGTCGGACAAAGCGTAACAGCGGGTCATGTTTTAGGCTCTGTCGGCGCCAGCGCTATATGCGAAAGCGCTATAGAAGAACATCTTCATTTTGCCATGAAAGAAAACGGCGAATGGATTGACCCCATAAATACCATCGGTGCCGGCGAATAATCTGAAAACTCCTAGAGAGCAATTACAATTGCTTTCGAGGAGTTTTTCTTTTTGTATTGTGATAAATTAGAAAGTGTGATATAATTAAAATACTAAATGTTAATGGAGAACATATATGAATTTTTTAGAAATAGCAAAGCATCGTCAGTCCTGCAGAAATTTCGATGAAGACAGAATGGTTGAAGAAGATAAGCTTCTTGCTATTTTAGAGGCGGCGAGGCTCAGCCCCTCTGCCTGCAACGGTCAGCCTTATCATATTACCGTATGCAAAGGAGAAACTGCAAAAAAGGTGGCTCGGGCAACGATGGGAATGGGAATGAATAAGTTTTCGTTGAGTGCGCCTATCCAATTAGTAATATCCGAAAAGCCTTATGTTAAAAGCGCCGCACTTGGCGCTAAGGTCAAGGGAAACGACTACCGCTCTATTGATATAGGTATAGTCGCAGCATATATTACCGCCGAAGCTGCCGCAAATGAACTGGGTAGCTGCATTCTTGGCTGGTTTGACAGCGATAAAATAGAAAAGGTTTGCTCTCTCGATGGTGCTGTGCGCCTTGTAATCTCGGTAGGATACCCGAAATCGGACGATAAGCTCCGCAATAAGAAGCACAAAGAAATAAAAGAGCTTGTAACTATAATAGAATAAAAATAAAAGAAACCTCTTATATTGTAAGAGGTTTCTTTTATTACAACTGAGCCTATAAGCCGGGTTCTGTCGAGTGTAACAATCTATCTTGGCTTTACATCGCTGCAAAGCTCCAGCCATCTCTACCAACATATTTAAAGCGCCGAGCAAGCGCTCTGATAGCGATTGCTATCAATAAAATATGCGGTACCACGATGTTGCTTCGGATAGGGTTTGCAGAGCGCGACGAGTTACCCCGCCGCCGGTGAGCTCTTACCTCGCCTTTCCACCCTTACCTTCAAAAAGAAGGCGGTATATTTCTGTTGCACTTTCCCGGAAGTTGCCTTCGGCTGCCGTTAGCAGTTATCCTGCTCTGTGAAGCCCGGACTTTCCTCACTTTTAACAAAAAGCGCTGTTACACAGCTCAGTTGCAAGATAGATTTTATCATTTTTAAACTATTTTTGCAAGGTTTTTGTGTTTTTGAAAGTTATTATAAAAAAAGTTTCATTTTTTTGAGAAAAAAGTCTTTTCTTTTTGAAAATAATATGATATACTTAATTCATATGTTGTTTGAGACCGCGTAGGTTTCCCATAAAATTTTAACAAGGAGAAGATGTTATGTTGAAAAACCAGTATTTGCAAGATTGCTATGAAATTGTTGCAAAAAAGAATGCGGGAGAGCCTGAATTCTTGCAGGCGGTCAGAGATGTGCTTGAATCTTTGGAGCCTGTTGTAGAACAAAATCCCGAAATTCAGAAGCACGGAATTATTGAAAGAATGGTAGAGCCCGAGCGTATGATCAGCTTCAGAGTTACCTGGACTGACGATAGCGGCAAGGTTCAGGTTAACCGCGGATATAGAGTTCAGTTTAATTCCGCAATCGGACCTTACAAGGGCGGACTTCGTTTCCACCCCTCTGTTAACGCTTCGGTTATTAAATTTTTAGGTTTTGAGCAGACCTTTAAAAACAGCCTTACAGGTCTTCCTATGGGCGGCGGTAAGGGCGGCTCGGACTTTGACCCCAGAGGAAAGTCTGATAACGAAATTATGCGTTTTTGCCAGAGCTTTATGACAGAACTTGCAAAACATATCGGTCCTGATACCGACGTTCCTGCGGGAGATATCGGCGTTGGCGCGCGTGAAGTAGGTTACCTCTATGGACAGTATAAAAGACTTCGCAATGAATTTACAGGTGTTTTAACCGGTAAAGGTCTTGCTTTCGGCGGTTCTTTAATTCGCCCTGAGGCAACAGGTTTTGGTGCGGTTTATTATGCAGTAGAGATGCTTAAAACATTTGGCGAGGATGTTAAAGGTAAAACCTTCGGTGTTTCCGGTTTCGGTAACGTTGCTTGGGGAACAGTTAAAAAGGTAGCAGAGCTCGGCGGTAAGGTTGTTACAATCTCCGGTCCCGATGGATATATTTATGATAAAGACGGAATCTGCACAGAAGAGAAGATAAACTTCCTTTTAGAGATGCGCGCTTCGGGACACGATAAGGTTAAGGATTATGCTGATAAATTCGGCGTTCCTTATTTCGAGGGAAAAAGACCTTGGTGCGAAAAGGTTGATGTTGTTATGCCTTGCGCAACCCAGAATGAGGTTGGCATCGAGGATGCTAAGAACATCGTAGCTAACGGTGTTAAATATTATGTTGAGGTTGCTAATATGCCTACAACTGACGAGGCTGTTGCTTACCTTAAAGCTAACGGAGTTGTTATTGCTCCTTCTAAAGCAGTTAATGCAGGCGGCGTTGCAGTATCCGGTCTCGAAATGAGCCAGAACTCTATGCGTTATTCTTGGACTGCTGAAGAGGTTGATGCTAAGCTTCACCAGATTATGACAAATATTTACAAGAATTCCTATGAGGCTTCCAAGAAATACGGTATGGAGGGCGACCTTATTGCAGGCGCTAACATTGCCGGATTTGAAAAGGTTGCAAACGCAATGATTGCTCAGGGTTACGCTTACTAAGATATTACATATAAAAAAGAAAATGCCCGAATTGTTATATGGACAATTCGGGTATTTTTTAGCGCTTGAAAAAAATAACCTTTTTGTTTATAATAAGAGCAAGGATCTTGCTAAGGAGAAAGCCAAGATATGAGTATTACTATCGAAAAGGCATCACCTAATGATGCGGCGGCAATAATAGAATACTTAAAACAAATCGGCGGAGAAACCGATAATCTGACCTTTGGCGCAGAAGGTCTGCCGATTACGGTAGAAGCGGAAGCGGATTATCTTGCTCAGCTTGAAAACTCGCGCAATAATATTATGCTCGTAGCTAAAGATAATGGAAAAATAGTAGCTAATGCGACTTTGAATAGAATGCCGCGCCGAATGAGCCATCGCGGGGATATCAGCGTAGCAGTTATTAAAGAATATTGGAACAAAGGTATCGGGAGTCAATTATTAAGTAGAATCATTGATTTTGCGAAAGAGAATTCGTTTGATATAATAGATTTGCAAGTGCGTAGCGATAATTTGCAGGCTATTCATCTTTATAAAAAATACGGATTTCAAAAGATTTGCAGATATCCGTCGTTTTTTAAAATCGGGAATAAGTTTATTGATTTTGATTTTATGTATTTGCCGTTAAAATAGGAAGCCGAAATTATTTCGGCTTTTTTATTTTTTTAAAGATTTCGTCAAATATAATAGGAATTAAGGCAAAAGAGAATACGATGCCCCATTGAGCCTCGCTTAAAGGAACTAAAGAGAATATATTTGATAGAAACGGAATTGAAATAATCGAAACCATTAAGGAGGAACAAAGCAAAACCGCGCCGACTAAATATTTATTATCGAAAATACCGTTTTTGAAAATTGAGCTTCGCGATTTAACATTAAATGAATGAACAAGCTGCGAAAAGCAGAGAACGGCGAAGCAGGTAGTTCGCGCGAGATCTAAGGAAATGGGCAAAGTTATAACAAATGCGGTTATCGAAAGAAGTCCTATTAAAACTCCTTCACATATCATACGAAAGCCTAATGATGCGTTTATAAAATTTTCTTTTGCTCTTCGCGGATTTCTTTCCATAACGTCTTCTTCTATTTCCTGAGTGCCGAGAGCTAAAGCGGGAAGAGAATCGGTTATAAGATTTATCCAAAGAAGCTGAATTGGCAAAAGCGGAGTAGGCAGACCTATTAAAAAGGTTCCGAATATGGTAAGAATTTCACCGATATTTGAGGAAAGCAGAAAATGAATAGCCTTTCTTATATTATCAAAAATGCCTCTGCCCTCGCGAACGGCTTTTACTATCGAAGCAAAATTGTCATCTAAAAGCACCATATCTGCGGCGTTTTTAGCAACATCTGTTCCGCCGATACCCATAGCGCAGCCGATATCAGCTTTCTTTAATGCGGGAGCATCGTTAACTCCGTCGCCCGTCATCGCAACAACCTGCCCGTGCGATTGATATGCCTTAACAATTCTAAGCTTATGCTCAGGAGACACCCTTGCAAAAACCGAACAGCGCATAACAAATTTCTGTAGCTTATCATCGTTCATCTTTTCAATTTCGGGGCCTGTTAAAGCGAGGTCTCCTTCTTTATAAATATGAAGAGACGAAGCTATTGCTTTGGCAGTATCTAAATGGTCGCCTGTTATCATAACGGGACGAATGCCTGCGCGGCGGCAGGTTAAAACCGCCTCTTTTACTTCATCTCTCGGTGGGTCAATAAGAGCGAAAAATCCCTCAAAGGTAAGAGAAGAAGGAGCGCTTAATATTTCCGATGGCTTTGTTGCTGCGGCAATAACTCTGTATCCGTTTTCGGCATAACTTCTTATCAAATGTTCGGTTTTTTTGATAACCGAAGAAGAAAAGGGAACACTTTTGCCGCTTTTATCTCTGAAATGAGTACAATATTTTAAAATAATGTCAGGAGCGCCTTTGAAAATCTGGATTTTTCCTAAAGGTAGATTTATTAAAACTCCCGAATATTTTTTCTGCGAATCAAAAGGAATTTCGGCAAGTCTTTTGTAATTAAGTCCGCTTTTTTTAAGATTAGTTTTTTCACCGAGCTTAAAAAAAGCAAGGTCGGTAGCACTGCCTCTGTAACTTTCGCCTACAATAGAAGCATCGTTGCAGAGGATGGGATATAAAATAAGTTCGCGATATCTCTTATCTGTAAGAGATAATTCGGATTCGGGTGAGCAGACGGCAGTAACGGTCATTTCGTTTTTGGTAAGGGTTCCTGTTTTATCAGAGCATATAATTCCCGCACAGCCGAGCGATTCAACGCTTTGCAGCTTTTTTATAACAACATTAGAACGCACCATTCGTCTGACGCCTAATGCTAAAACAATAGTAACAACGCTGGGAAGCCCCTCGGGGATAGCCGCAACTGCTAAGGATACCGAAAGCATAAACATATCGAAAACATTTCCGCCTCTGAAAATTCCCATAAGAAAAACAACGAAACAAACGGCTAAAGCGCCGATGCCTAAAAATTTGCCCATTCGCTCCAATCGTTTTTGCAAGGGAGTAGAGCTTTTTTCGGTATCACCAAGCATAGAGGCTATTTTTCCTATACTGCTGTTTAACCCTGTTGCAAAAACTAGTGCCGTGCATTTTCCTGAGGTTATAACCGTTCCTGAATAAATGCAGTTTTTTAAATATGTTTCCTCTTCCTTGGAAATTTCCTCGCTCGTTTTCTCGGCGGGAATGCTCTCGCCCGTCAAGGAAGACTCATCTGCTGACAGAGCGGTAGCGGAAATAACTCTGCAATCTGCGGGAACAAAGGCTCCTGCCGAAAGAGAAATCAAATCCCCCGGAACTAATTTTTCGGCGGGAATTATTTTTTTAATTCCCCCCCTTATAACCTCTACGGTTTTTGGAGTAAGATTTTTTAAAGAGTTAATAGCCTTTTCTGCCTTGTTTTCCTGAATAACTCCGAGTAAAGCGTTCAAAAGAACAATTATCATAATAATTATAGGGTCGGTAAAATCGGTCTCTCCTTTAATGATAGAGAGAATAAGAGAGATTGCCGCGGCAGCGATCAGAATTAAAACCATAAAATCCGAAAGCTCCGCAATGAATTTTCGAAAAAAAGAATCCCTCTTTTTTTCTGGGATTTCGTTTAATCCATACCTACGAAGCTTTTTTTCTGCCTCAGTTTCAGCAAGACCTGTTCGGCGGTTTGTTGAAAATTCAGTTTCTATCTTCTCTATATTAAGGTTGTTCATATATTTAAAACCCCTTTTAAGCACTTCTTTTGTTATAAATATGACTAAAACTTGTCTTATATAACGAGAATTTTTGACAAAGAAATAAAAAAGACAAAATCCCGCAAAAAAATTAAAAAACCTATTGACAAGCGGCGATGTATTTGGTATTATAATTGGGCGCCTTTGAAGAGGGCGCAGGAAGTGGACCTTGAAAATTGAACAACGATTTGGAAGGTAAGGAAAAAGGTAGAAATACCAAATAAAAGGACCTTACAATTTCT
>JAGBHD010000057.1 GCA_018110785.1 Oscillospiraceae bacterium | reverse complement strand
TTTAATAGAGGACTTGAACCTTAAGAAGGCACGGCGAAATCAAAAAAGTTGCCGGTAGCAAGTAGTAATTGCGTGGCTGGCAGACCAATGAAAAACGAACTTGTGCGTTTCCAGTAATATTAGGGCTATGCCCGAAAATGAAATACCACCCGCTATGCGGGTGGATTTTTATTTGCTGGTTGACGAAGTTTTCAAAAAATGGTATGATAATAATATTCATTAGGATAAAATTTGATTGTTTTTTCCTTTTTAATTTCATATAATTAAAAAACCTTAGAAAAGGAGAAAAAAATGAATAATATTTTTTCTGAAATAATCCCGTATATTTAGCGAATGGCTGATATATCTTCTAAAAGCAACGAAATAGCTCCTGAGATGTATACAAAACATAATGTTTTTCGCGGACTTAGAGATCTCGGCGGAAATGGCGTTGTTACAGGACTAACGGAAATATCTAATATAAAATCAAGAGAATTCTTGTCGGATGGAACTGTTGTTCCTTGTAAAGGTGAGCTTAGATCCCGCGGAATAAATGTAGAAGACCTTGTTAATGGGTTTTTAACTGATGATAGGTTTGGTTTCGAAGAAACTGTTTATCTTTTGCTTTTTTCAAAACTTCCAAACGAGTCAGAACTTAGAGAGTTTAAAGAAGTTCTTGCTAAATTTAGAAGTTTACCGACTTCTTTTGTAAGAGATATGATTTTAAAAGCGCCGGGGAAGGATTTAATGAATATTTTGTCCCGAAGTGTTCTTGCTCTTTATGCGTATGATGATAATCCCGATGAAATATCTATATCCAATGTTTTGCGCCAATGTTTACATCTTATTTCGATTTTTCCCATGCTTTCGGTTTATGGATATCAGTCTTATCAGCATTATCATTGTGGAAAAAGCTTGTTTATCCATTATCCTGATCCTAATTTATCGGCAGCAGAAAGTTTGCTTAGTATTTTAAGAGAAAACGGGGAATATTCGCACCTTGAAGCTAAAATTCTTGATTTGGCTTTAGTCCTTCATGCGGAGCATGGAGGCGGAAATAATTCTACCTTCACAACCCATGTTGTAACATCATCGGGAACCGATACATATTCTGCAATTTCGGCAGCTTTAGGCTCCTTAAAAGGACCTCGACACGGCGGAGCGAATATTAAGGTTTCGCGTATGTTTGATGATATGAAAGCGAATATAAATACTTCTTCTGAGGGCGAGATTAAAGATTATTTAGTAAAGCTTCTTGATAAAGAGGCCTTTGATAAGGCAGGACTTATTTACGGAATGGGCCATGCGGTTTATTCTATATCTGATCCTCGAGCAGATATTCTTATGAAATGCGCCAAAGAGTTATCGCTTGAAAAGGGTTGTGAAGAAGAGTATAAGTTATATGAAACAGTTGCTCGACTTGCGCCTGAAATTATTGCTTCAAAAAGAAAAATGTACAAAGGCGTCAGCGCAAATGTCGATTTCTATTCCGGTCTTATTTACCGAATGTTAGATTTGCCATATGAGCTTTTTACTCCAATATTTGCTATCTCTAGAATAGCAGGTTGGAGCGCACACAGAATTGAGGAAATTCAAAATAACGGTAAAATTATCAGACCTGCATATATCAATGTGAAAGAAAACTGCAATTATATTAAACTTTCTGATCGGAAATAATAAAAATCACCGAAAGATAATTCTCTTTCGGTGATTTTTATTTTGCAAAACTATTCTGAAAGTTCAGATGTACAGTGCGGACAACGAGTAGCCTCTATAGCAATCTCGCTTTTGCAGAAAGGACAAATTTTTGTTGTAGGAGCTGGGGGAACTTCTTCTTCGGCTTTCTTCTTAGTAATATTCTTGCCGAATTTCTCAACTCCTGCAATAAGTTTAACAAGACAGAAGATGATGAATGCCATGATGAGAAAGTTTATGACGGCTGTAATAAAAGAGCCATAGTTAATGGAATTTTCAACAATCTCAGCAACCCCTTCAGCGTTAATAACTTCTTTGGTGCTGATAACCCATTTATACTCATTGAAATCAACACCGCCGAAAATTCCAAGAATAGGGGAAATAATATTATTGGTCAGACTGGTAACGATATCTTTAAATGCGGCACCGATAATAACACCGACTGCCATGTCAATTACATTACCTTTCATAATAAATTCTTTGAATTCTTGAAAAAACTTTTTCATTATTTTTACCTCCTAATTTCGATTTTAACCGACATTTTTTCTAATTATATCACAGCTTTTATTTTAATTCAACATAGTTTTTAAAATAAAAGGTCTTGTAAAATTCTTGTTTTAATGATATTCTTTGAATATAGATTTCATAAACTAAAAGAGGTAGAAAATATGTATGATTTTACTGAAATAAAAAAATATATGGATTATCTTCATACCGAAAGAGGAGTTCCTTGCAACGATGTTATAATATATAAAGATGGTTTACCTGTGTATCGTTATATGACAGGTAAAATGAATGCTTCACAGCCTGTTAATAATAAAACCTTGTATGACCTTTATTCCTGCTCAAAACCCATAACCGTAACTGCGGCTATGCAGCTTATTGAAAAAGGCAAACTCTCTTTGGAAGATAAAGTTTCGAAATATTTGCCCGAATATAAAAATGCCTTTATAGAAGAAAATGGCGATAAGGTAGTAGTTGGCGACAGTATGACTGTAAGGCATCTTTTAACAATGTCGGCAGGTCTTGATTATAATAGAGATAACCACCCCGCTATTTTAGAAATGCGAAAAGATAGATACGATGTAGCTACAACTAGGGATGTCGTTTCTCTATTTATAAAAGATTATCCGCTTTCTTTCAGACCCGGAGAGCGATTTCAGTATAGTCTTTGCCATGATGTATTGGGTGCTATTATCGAAATAGTTTCAGGCGAGAGTTTAGGAGAGTATTTCAAAAACCATATATTTGAGCCTCTCGGAATGAAAAATATCGGTTTTAATCGCGATAATATATCTAAAGAGGCATTTGCAGATAAATTTATAATAGATAATAATACTAAAGATGTATTACCCGAGAAAAAAGGAATAGATTCTTTTCAAATTTCTAAAAAGTTTGAAAGTGGCGGAGCAGGTCTTTTTGCTTCAACTGAGGATTATGGCAAATTTGCCGCTGCTATGTCGCTCGGAGGAGTTTCAGCAGATGGCGTAAGAATTTTAAAATCAGAAACAGTTGATTTGATGAGAACTCCGCAAATGGGAAGCTATGTTATGAACAATAAATTTTCCTGCGCGGCAGGTGCAGGATATTCATATGGACTTGGTGTTCGAACTATGGTCGACAACAGTCAGGGACAAAAAAGCAGTATCGGCGAGTTCGGCTGGGATGGCGCGGCAGGAGCATATATTCTTATGGATCCCGCAAAAAAGGTTGCAATCGTATATACTCAGCATATATTAAACTGGCCCGCAAGATTTGGGGAAATGCATAATCCGATAAGAGATGCTGCATATACCGCTTTAGGCTGTTAATAGGAGGAATTTTTTTGGCTAAAATTTATACTTCAATAACAGAGCTTATCGGAAAAACGCCCTTATTAGAGCTTACAAATATCGAAAAGGAACTTGGACTAAAAGCTAAGCTTCTTGCTAAATTGGAATATTTTAATCCCGGAGGCTCTGTTAAAGACAGAGTTGCAAAGTCGATGATTGAAAAAGCTGAAAAGGAAGGAATTTTAAAGCCTGATTCGGTTATTATCGAACCGACATCAGGTAATACAGGTATAGGCCTTTCTTTGGTTGCCGCAACTAAAGGTTACAGAGTTATTATAGTTATGCCTGATAGCATGTCGATTGAAAGACAGCTTCTTATGAAGGCTTATGGAGCAGAGCTTGTTTTAACCGACGGTAAACAAGGCATGAAGGGCGCTATAGAAAAGGCGGAAAGCTTGAATAAAGAAATCGAAAACAGCATCATTGCAGGACAGTTTGAAAATCCCGCTAATCCTATTGCTCATAAGGAAACAACAGGACCTGAAATTTATGAAGATACTGACGGGAAAATTGATATATTTGTTTCGGGTGTAGGAACAGGCGGAACGATAAGCGGAGCAGGAGAATATCTTAAATCCCAAAATCCCAATATAGAAGTTATAGCGGTTGAACCTTTCGATTCTCCTGTTTTATCCAAAGGAATATCGGGACCTCATAAAATTCAAGGAATAGGCGCAGGCTTTGTGCCTGCAGTTCTTAATACCGATATTTATGATAAGATTATAACTATTAAGGAAGAGGAAGCCTATTCTGCCGCAAGACTGATAGGACGAAAAGAGGGTGTGTTAGTTGGAATCTCTTCGGGGGCCGCACTCTATGCAGCCATCGAAGAAGCAAAGAAATCTAAGAATGAGGGCAAAACTATAGTTGTATTACTTCCCGATACGGGAGATAGATACCTCTCAACCGAGCTTTTCAACGAGAAATAATATTAGCCGACCGCGATTTTTATATGTGCGGTCGGTTTCTTTTTCACGAAGGTTACAAAAGGTTACAAAATAGGCTGAAAAAGGGCTTAAAATTTGATTTTTTGATTATAAAATAGTAAAATAAATTTATATTGAATGAAAGGAATGGACTTTTCTATATGAAGAGTATGACCGGATACGGCAGAGCGAAAGGAACATCAGGTTCTACAGAAATAACTGTCGAGATTAAATCGGTTAATAACCGTTATTTTGAAACATCTATAAGGCTTCCGAGAATTTATAATTTTGCAGAGCCTGCAATAAAAAAGAGATTACAGGAGGGTGTTTCAAGAGGAAAAATAGATTATTCTATAACATATCAAAGAATAGATGGCAGCGACACTCATGTTAAGGTTGATACAGCGCTAGTTAAGGAATATCTTGAGGCAATAAAAGGCGCTTCTAAAAAGCTTGGATTAAAAAACAATATCAAGGCTGATAATTTGTTCAGAATCCCCGAAGCCTTTATTTTAACAAAAAAAGAAGAGGATACAGAGAACGCGGAAAAGGTTATTTTGGAAATAACCGCCGAAGCCTTAAAGAATTATAACGATATGAGAAGGGCAGAGGGTGAACGCTTAAAAGCCGATCTCGCAGCTCGTTTAGATCATATTTCAGCTCTTTCTGAGGAAATAGAAAAGCGAAATGTAAATACTGTTAAAGAGCATACTGAAAAGCTCTATGAAAAGCTAAAAGAATTAGTTGGCGACAGAAATATTGATGACAGCAGAGTTTTAACCGAGGCAGCGATTTTCGCTGACAAGGTTTGTATTAATGAAGAGGCGGTTAGACTTAGAAGCCATGTTGTTCAGTTTAAAAAAATAATGGAGCTTGACGAGCCAGTTGGAAAGAAACTCGATTTCTTAACTCAGGAATTAAACCGCGAAGCAAATACTACGGGATCTAAATGTCAGGATTCGGCAGTAACTCAGATGGTTATTGAGCTTAAGTCGGAAATCGAAAAAATAAGAGAACAAATTCAAAATATTGAATAGAAAAGAGGGTAAAAATGAAGCTTATCAACATAGGTTTTGGTAATATGGTTTCATCAAACCGTCTTATTGCGGTTGTAAGCCCCGAATCTGCACCTATTAAAAGAATGGTGCAGGAAGCAAAAGAAAACGGAAATGCTATTGATGCAACATATGGCAGAAGAACTAGAGCAGTTCTTATAATGGATAGCGACCATATAGTTCTTTCTGCTATTCAACCTGAAACTATAGCAAATCGCTTATCTGATGCAGAAACAATAGGAGCGGAAGATGATGAATAAACAAAAAGGAAAACTATTAGTTGTTTCAGGTCCTTCAGGTTGCGGCAAAGGAACTGTTTTAAAAAAGGTTTTAAAAGAAAACAGTAATATATATTATTCTGTTTCCGCAACAACAAGAGCCCCTCGATACGGCGAAGAAAACGGAATACATTATTATTTCATAACTAAAGAAGAGTTTGAGAAAAAGATATCTGAGGGCGGAATGCTTGAATATGCCGAATATGTCGGCAATTATTATGGAACACCTAAAGATATCGTTTTAGCGAAGCTTGAAAAGGGCTATGATGTAATTTTGGAGATTGAAGTTAAAGGAGCAATGCAAATACGAAAAGCTGTTCCTGAGGCAATTTTGGTCTTTATAGCGCCTCCGTCGATGGAAGAGCTTGAAAAAAGGCTTATCGGCAGAGGAACTGAAAAGTTAGATGTTATAAAATCGAGACTCAAAAAAGCTGAGAAAGAAATGCAATACCAAAACGAATATGATTATCTTGTTATTAATGATGAGATATCTATAGCGGCTGAAGAAATTGCAGCAATATTAAAAAGCGAAAAATTAAAAATAAATAAAAATTAACAAACGGAGGAATTTTTTATGCACAGACCGTCAGTTGCAGATTTGCAAAGTAAAACAACAAGTTATTATGCCGTAGTAATCGGAGTTGCCAAGAGAGCGAGAGAAATTACCCAGAAAGCTCTTGATGAGGGTATAATGTTAACTGAAAAGCCTGTTACAACAGCAGTTTATGAGCTTGCAAGAGATGAATATAAAATTGTTTCAGCTGAAAACGACTAATTTTTAGAGAGGTATGACCAGATGAACGGAAAGGTTTGTTTTGTGGCGCTTGAAAAAACTACATTAAGTTTTGACAAGTTGTATTCTTATGCTCTTCCCACAATACTTGAAGATAAAATCTTTCCGGGAAGTCGCGTACTTATTCCGTTTTCAAGAAACAATATTCCGAGAGTTGGAACTGTTTTTGAAATAAAAGATGGGGAACAAGATGGATTAAAATCTGTTATGGGAACTGTTGACTCATTTCCTGTATTTTCCGAAGAGATGCTTTATTTAGCAAAAACTCTTCGAGATCAGATATTTTGTACCTATAATGATATTTTAAAGGCAATGCTGCCTACAGGTTTAAATATTAAAGCTGTTAAGGAGTATTTGCCTTTAGAAAAAAATATCTCAACTCTTTCAGAAGATGAAAAAGCAGTATATAGTTATATTCTTAAAAAGAAAAAAGCTAAAACTGCTTCTATAACCGCTGCATTTCCCAAATTAAATATAGATTTAATCATATCTGATTTAGTAAATAAAGGTTTTTTAGAAGATAATGAGGTTTATAAACGCTTAGTCGGCGATGCTACAACTAAAATGGTTCGCTTGTTAGATACAGATGGTAAGGTTACGCCTAAACAAACTAAAGTTTTGGAGCTTCTTTTAGAAAACGGCGATATGTCTTTAAAAGAACTGTTATATTATGCGGCCATAGGAAAAGGCGTTGTTGATAATCTCCAAAGATCAGGTTTAATAGAAATTTATGAGCGAGAGGATTACAGAGATCCTTATTCAGGCGCTTCTAAAACCGAAAGTTTATCCGATATTAAACTTACAGATGAGCAAGAAGAGGTGTTTTCTTCTTTATTTGAAAAGCTTAAAGAGAATATATTTAATAAATCCTTGCTTTTCGGAGTTACAGGAAGCGGAAAAACTCAGGTATATCTTAAATTAATCGAAAAAACCTTAATGTTCGGCAAAACTGCTTTAATTTTAGTTCCTGAAATTTCATTAACACCCCAAACTGTCAGAAAGATGAAGAGCTTGTTCGGAGAGCGAGTTGCAGTTTTACATAGCGGACTTACTCTTGCGGGAAGACTTGATGAATGGAAGAGGATAAAAGAGAAAAAGGCAGATGTTGTTGTAGGAACGAGGAGTGCTGTATTTGCGCCGATTGAAAATATCGGTTTAATTGTTATTGATGAAGCGCACGAAAGTACCTATACGAGCGACAGTAATCCGAGATACAATGCGGTTTCGGTTGCTACAATTAGAGCAGTATATAATAATGCCTTATTGCTTTTAGCATCAGCAACGCCTTCTGTTGAAAGCTACTTCGAAGCTTGTAAAGCTGAAAGCCTATACACGTTAAAAAAACGATATAGCGATGCGGTTTTACCGGAAGTTTTCGTTGTTGATATGAAAAAAGAGAAAAATCGCCGCTCAAAAATAATTTCGGAAGTATTGGCGGAAGAGCTTTGCTATAATATTGAGAATAAAAAACAAAGTATACTTCTTCTTAATAGGCGCGGGTTTAATACAAGTCTTACATGTATGAACTGCGGATATTCTATTGAATGCCCGTCCTGTAGCGTTCCGATGACATATCATAAAGCTAATGGGCATTTAATGTGTCATTATTGCGGAAAAATAACTGAAATACCGTTAAAATGTCCTACCTGCGACAGCGAATATATAAAATATGATGGTGCAGGAACTCAAAGTTTGGAGCAAGAGTTAAAAGAGCTTTTCCCTGATGCAAGGATTTTGAGAATGGATCTTGATACAACAATGCGATCTATGTCGCATGAGAAATATTTAAGCGATTTCGGCGAGGGGAAATATGATATTTTAATCGGAACTCAAATGATAGCTAAAGGACTTGATTTTCCTAATGTTACATTAGTTGGAGTTTTAACTGCGGATAGCCTTTTGGCTTCTACCGAATGGAAAAGTGCTGAAAGGGCATTTGCGTTGCTAACTCAGGTTGTAGGGCGAAGCGGTAGAGGTGCCGAAAAAGGACGAGCCTTTATTCAGACATTTGATACAGATAATCTTTTGCTTAAATATGCTGCAGATCAGGATTATGAAGCTTTTTACAGTAATGAGATCCGCAATCGTAAGATTATGCTTTATCCGCCGTTTTGCGATTTATGGTCGGTCGGATTTTCCTCGGAAAATGAAGAAAAGGTAAGAAAAGCATCAAATTATTTTCTTACAATCATAAAAGAACATGCAGAAAACTATGAGAAGCTACCGCTTCGGGTAATGGGACCGATAACGCCGCCAATATCAAAGTTATCGGGGAGATACAGACGAAAAATAACAATAAAATGCAGAAATACTGAAAAGATGTTTGCATTTTTTAACGAAGTTTTACTTAAATTCTATGAAAATAAAGAATTCACAGATGTTTCTGTTTATGTAGATACGAACGGAGACAGATGAAAGGGGAATTAATAATGGCTCTTCGAAATATAGTTAAAACACCTGATGATATATTAAAAAAGAAAAGCAGAAATGTTGAGGTTTTTGATAAAAAGCTTCATACCTTGCTTGATGATATGGCAGAAACTATGGAAGAGGCTAACGGAGTTGGATTAGCTGCAGTTCAAGTTGGTATATTAAGAAAGGTTTTTATTGTTGATATCGGAGAGGGAATAACAGAATATATCAACCCTGAGATAATTAGCACCTCAGGCACCCAAAGCGATAGAGAGGGTTGCCTCTCTTTTCCGGGACAATGGGGAACGGTTACATGACCTATGCATGTTACGATAAAGGCTTACGATAGAAACGGAAACGAATTTATTAAAAAAGCAGATGGATTGGAAGCTCGCGCTATATTACATGAAAACGACCATTTAAATGGACATTGTTTTATCGAGATTGCAGAGGATTTGGAACAGGAATGAGAATTTTATTTATGGGTACGCCCGATTTTGCTGAAAAAAGCTTACGGGTGTTAGTTAATAATGCTTATGAAATAATAGGAGTTTACACCCAACCCGATAAACCAAAGGGCAGAAAGGGTGTTTTAACGTCTTCTCCTGTTAAGGAAACTGCGATTGAATTTGGCATTCCTGTTTTCCAACCCAGAACCTTAAGATGTGAAGAAGAAACCGAAAATATTAAGACCTTAAATCCTGATTTAATTGTTGTTGTTGCCTATGGTAAAATTTTACCTCCTGAAATATTAGAAATACCGAAATTCGGTTGTATTAATGTTCATGCCTCATTGCTTCCGTTTTACAGAGGTGCGGCACCTATTCAACGCGCTATTATAAATGTGGAGAAAGAAACCGGTATTACAACGATGTTTATGAGCGAAGGCCTTGATACCGGAGATATGATTTTAACTTCCAAAACGTCTATTGGTGAAAACGAAACATTTGGAGAATTATGGGATAGATTAGCTTCTTTAGGTGCCGACACTCTTATAGAAACTCTGGAAGGTTTAGAAAAGGGAAACCTACAGAGAAACATTCAGCCTGAAGAAGGAACTTATGCTTCTATGATTACCCCTGAAACAGAGCGTATAGATATTAGGCAGTCGGCTGAAAATATTCATAATTTAATTCGCGGCTTATCTCCTGTACCAGGAGCTTATTTATATAAAGGCGAAAAGAAGTTGAAAATTTTAAAAACGGTTGTTTCCGATAAGATTGGCAAAAAAGCAGGAGAGGTTATTATTCAGAAGAATCGTTTGTTTTTTACCGCCGGAGATGGTAAGGTTTTAGAAGTTTTGCGCCTTAAGGAAGAAGGTAGCAAAGAGATGGACGCCGTCGCTTATATTAACGGTAGAAAAATTCAAGAGGGAGATTTATTAATATGAAGCCTGATACAGGGAGAATAGCTGCTTTTAATGTTCTTAAAAGAGTATTGCTCTCAGGCGGATACAGCAATATTTCTTTAGATGAAGAAATCAAAAGAAACCTTCTTTCTTCTGATGAAAAAAAGCTTGCTGCAAAAATTTCATATGGTGTTTTAGAGAGAAAGGTAACTTTACAAATTATTCTTAATAAATTTATAACCCGATCCCCAAAGCCCGAAATAAAGGTTATACTTTTTATGGGTATTTATCAGATATTATATCTTGATAACATACCGCCCCATGCCGCTGTTAACAGCTCTGTTGATTTAGCTAAGATGATATCTAAAAACAAAGCTCAGGCGGGCTTTGTTAATGCTATACTTCATAAAATTTTAAGAGAGGAAAAAGAGAAGATTTTAGAATATGCATATAAAACAGATGAAGGCAGATATTCGATTTCCTCTGATATGCTATCTATAATTCGTTCTTCTTTAAAAGAGCGTACAGCTGTTTTTTTAGAATCATCTTTTGATAAACCTCCGATTTATTTGAGAGTTAATACTTTAAAGACTACCGCGGAAGCCTTGATAGCTTTATTAGCTGAAGAAAATGTTTCTTCTGAAAAGATAGATGGTTTTAATGAAGCTCTTAGGATAACAGGTAATATAGATATAACTAAAACAGAATGCTATAAAAACGGTTTGTTTTTTGTTCAGGATTTATCAAGTCAGATGGCTATTAAAGCTCTTGAAATTGAAAGTGATAGCAGAGTTTTTGATTTATGCGCGGCACCGGGAGGTAAATCCTTTTGTGCAGCTATGTATTTAAAAGAAGGAAACATAACTTCTTTTGATATACACGAGCATAAAATTAAATTAATAAAAGATGCATCAGAACGCTTAAATATTGAAAATTTAAAGGTCGAGAAAAAAGATGCTTTGGATTTATCAGATCGCGAAGACATGGCAGATATAGTTATTTGCGATGTTCCTTGCAGCGGTAGCGGAGTTATCAGAAGAAAGCCTGAAATCAGATATAAAAACGATGATTATAAAGACCTTTATAATTTGCAGACTAAGATATTGAATTCAGCCGCTCGCATGGTAAAAATAGGAGGGAAGCTCCTTTATTCGACCTGTTCTGTAAACAAATTGGAAAATGAAGAGGTTGTAAAAAAATTCCTTGGTCTGAATGATGGTTTTGAGGTATTGAAACAAGATAAAATTTGTGGTAAAATAAAAGGAAATTGTGAATTTGGAACAACAATTTTGCCGGAGGATTTCGGAGGAGACGGCTTCTTTTTCTCGGTAATTGAAAGGCGAGGATAATGAAAAAAGATATATTAGGGCTTTCTTTTGAAGAATTGAAAAATGAAGATTTCTTTAAAGATATTCCGTCTTATCGGGTAGAGCAGGTTTTTTCATGGTTACACAATAAAAATGTTTCTTCTTTCGATGAAATGCTGAATCTTCCAAAAAGTTTGCGAGAAAATTTAAAAGAAACCTATTCTTTTAATGGTGTAGCTCTTGTTAAAAGATTAGAGTCGCCAACTGATGGAACTGTTAAATACCTGTTTTCGCTTTCAGATGGAGAACTTATTGAAACCGTTCTTTTAAAAAGCAATCGAGGCTTATCGGTTTGTATATCAACTGAGGTGGGTTGCAAAATGGGGTGCAGATTTTGCGCTTCAACCAAGGCGGGATTTTCCCGCAAATTAACAGCTGGCGAAATGCTTTCTCAGGTTTATTATGCAAGGGTAGATTCCGGCGAAAGAATAGGAAGCGTTATGCTGATGGGAATAGGAGAACCATTGGATAACCTCAATATGGTATTTCGATTTCTTGATAATATTTCCGATTCTCGCGGACTAGGCCTATCTCATAGACATATTTCGGTTTCAACCTGCGGACTTATTCCTGAAATAAATATTTTAGCCGAGAAAAGACTGCAGATAACATTATCCCTTTCGCTGCACGCACCTTTTGACGATATGCGGAGCGAAATGATGCCTATAAATAATACCTATCCCTTAAAATCTTTAATTGCGGCTTGTGATAACTATGTAAATACAACAGGGCGCAGAATAAGCATAGAATATACAATAATAAAAGGTAAAAATGATACTAAGATATGTGCTGAAAGATTGGCGGAACTTTTTAAAGGAAAGTTGTATCATATCAACCTTATCCCTTTAAATGAAATAAAAGAAAAACCATATGAATCAGTTTCTAAAAGCGAAGCTTACGAGTTTCAAAATAAACTTATAAAGCTTGGATTAAATGCAACAGTACGTCGCAGGCTTGGCGCAGATATCGATGCCGCTTGCGGTCAGTTGCGAAGAGATGAAACGGAAAAAAGGATGTGATTAAATGAAAATTTTCGGTCTTACCGATATTGGTAAAGTAAGGGAACTCAATGAGGATTCGCTTATCTTTGATAACCTTACAGCTAAAACAGCATATATTGCTGTTTGCGACGGAATGGGGGGCGCTAACCACGGAGAGGTTGCCAGCAAGATGGCGATAGAAAGAATTAAAGGTAATTTTTCTGTTAATTTCAGAGATGAATATTCCGAAGCTAATACCAAAAATTTAATTATTACAACCTTGAATCTCGCAAATTCAGACATATATTACAAATCTAATGGAAATCCTGAATTCAGCGGAATGGGAACAACTGTTTGTCTTGCTATTATAAAAGACAATGGCGAATTAATAGTTGGAAATATAGGTGATAGCAGAGCTTATATTGTAAGCGATTCTGTTCGCCAAATTTCTGAAGACCATTCTATAGTTTGGAATTTGGTTAAAAAAGGCGAGATAACGAAAGATGAAATTGAAACCCACCCTGATAGGAATGTAATAACCCGCGCATTAGGTGTTGAGAAAAATGTTGAAACAGATATCTTTTTCGATAGCTTAAATTCGGGCGAAACGCTTTTAATTTGTTCCGACGGACTTTCCGGATATGTAACAGATAATGATATGATAGAATGCTGTAAAGAGCCAATTGAAGAGGCTGCCCAGTCTTTAATAGATATTGCTAATGCGGCTGGCGGAAAAGACAATATTACTATTGTACTTTGCAGAATATAGATAGAGGTGAATTAAAGTTATGAATAAATATATCGGAAAGAAAATTGAAGGAAGATACGAAATCACTGAGCTTATCGGTGATGGCGGAATGGCATATGTTTATAAAGCTAATGATGTTTTAGAAGACCGTATAGTTGCAGTTAAAATACTTAAAGATGAGTTTTTACAGAACGAAGAATTTGTTCGCCGCTTTAAAAACGAGTCTAAAGCAATTGCTTTGTTAAATCATCCTAACATAGTTCATGTTTATGATGTTAGTTTTTCTGAGCGAAATATGGCAATAGTTATGGAATATGTCAACGGAATTACTCTCAAAAGCTATATTCAAAGAACGAACATCTTAAGTTGGAAAGACGCATTACATCTAACTGTTCAAATTTTAAGAGCTCTACAGCATGCGCATGATAACGGGATTGTTCATAGAGATGTTAAGCCTCAGAATATTATGGTTCTTTCAGACGGCAGCGTTAAGGTGATGGACTTTGGTATTGCTCGTTTTTCTCGTTCAGGCAGTAAAACCATTACTGATAAAGCGATAGGCTCTGTTCATTATATCAGCCCCGAACAAGCGTGCGGCCAGAATACTGATGAAAAATCTGATATATATTCTGTTGGAATTATGCTTTTTGAAATGCTTACCGGAAAGCTTCCTTTTGATGCGGATAGCGCAGTTTCTGTTGCCTTAATGCAGATGCAGGATGAACCGAAAAATCCAACAGAGCTAAACGAAGAAATCCCTGAAGGTCTTGAAGAGATTATCTTGAGAGCAATGCAGAAAGATCCGTCTCGTCGCTATCAATCTGCAGCAGAGATGCTTAGAGATATAGATGAGTTCAAGAAAAATCCCTCAATAAGCTTTGAATATAAATATTTCGGAAGTTCTGATCAGGCAACATGCTATTTTGATATAGTTAAAGTTAATGAAGAAGAAAAGGTTGAAACGAAAAACAAGAAGACTCTTCAGATACTTTTAGGTGTTGCAGCAGGATTTGTTTTACTTGCATTGATAGTTGTTTTAGTCGCAGTTTCAGGAATACTTGCACCAAAAGCGAATATTTCTATAGGCGATTTACGAGGAAGAAATATCGATGAGGTTAAATCTGATCCTGCATTCGCTACTATTATTTTCAAGGAGACAACAGAATACAGCAACGAATATGAAGAAGGAGAAATTATTTCTCATGCAAAATTGAATCAGTCTGTTAAAGAGGGTTCAACGGTCAGTGTTGTTGTTTCTGTTGGGGGAAAGGTTGCTAATATTCCCGATGTTTATGGGTTAGATTCCGCAACAGCCGAACAGCGCCTTAAAAAAGAAGGTTTTACAATAAAGGTTATTTCTAAATTCGATATAGAGGTCGAAAAGGATTATGTTGTTGAAACTATTCCCGAAAGAAACACAGAAGCGCTATATGGCTCAGAGGTAGCAATTTATGTTTCTCTCGGTGCTCCTACAGAATACACATCTGTTCCTGATCTTTCGGGAATGACAAAAGAAAATGCTGAAAAAGAGTTGGAAAAATATTCCTTAAAGGCAGAATTTGAAGTTGTTGATAGCACGGTTGCCGAAGGAAAGGTTGTATCTCAGGAAACAGAGCCTGATACTCAGGTTACAACGGGAACGACTATAAAAGTTCAGATAAGTTCAGGAAAAGCTCCTACAAATACCTTGAATTTAACAATTCCGATTCCTAAATATATGAGCTCAGTAACACTTATTTCAGAGCTTGGAGGAAAGGTAGTAGATACATCTATCTACACCTCTAACTATGCAGGAGAGAGCTATACGATTTCTGTCAGCGGCTCTGGTATCGCGGAACTTATTGTCTATCTTTCTGAGATAGATTCAGGCAATATTTATAAAACCTATACTGTTGATTTTGATAAGAAAACAGTTACACCGAAACTTTCTAATACACAGTATTTTTCAAAGATGACCTTTGATATGCCTTATAATTTCAAAAAAGCTGTAACTATTAGATATTTTAATGGCTTGGATTATGTTACTGCTGTTATGCAAACTAATACAGCTAATACCGGTTTTACTATCTACGGAAAAGGTAATTTCGTTGGTGAGAGCGCAGTTCAGTATCGCATTGGAGAAGAAGATTGGAAGGATTACGGAATTCTTCATATCGATTTTAAAGACGGTAAGGGTACTGCAAAAGTTCAAACCTCGATTATTGATTTATAATATATGGTTGGACTTATATTAAAAAGTATAGCAGGGTTTTACTATGTTGAAGATGAAAACGGCAAAATCGTTGAATGTAAAGCAAGGGGTGCATTTAGGGCGAACGGAATATCGCCTAAAGTAGGCGATAGAGTTGTTTTCTCGATTTCCTCAGAAGAAAAGGGAGTTATAGAAGAAATAAATCCTCGAAAAAATGAACTGACAAGACCTCCGATTGCTAATATAGATAAGCTATATATAGTTGTTTCAACAGTTGAGCCTATACCTAACTTTCTTCAAATTGATGAGCTTTCTGCTATTGCTGAATATGCAGGGATAGAACCTGTTATTATTGTTTCAAAAAGCGATATTGAGAATAAGCCTGATATTTTTAAAATTTATTCTTTAGCCGGTTTTTCGGTTTTTGATTCGGTTAAAGATTTTGAAAAAATAAAGGCTTCAATGGCAGGAAATATAAGCGCTTTTGCAGGTAATAGCGGAGTTGGAAAATCTACTTTACTTAATAAAATTAATAAAGACGCAAATTTACCAACAGGAGAAATAAGTAAAAAATTAGGCAGAGGGCGGCATACAACCAGAGCGGTGGAACTGTATAAGCTTTCGGACGGAGGTTATATCGCAGATACACCCGGTTTTACAGTAGCACAGACAGAAAAATATGTTTCGGTTTATAAAGATGAACTCGAAAACTGTTTCAGAGAATTTTCCGATTATAAAACAGATTGTCGCTTTATGGGCTGCAGCCATACAGGAGAAAAGGGTTGCGCGGTTAAAGCTGCAATTGATAAAGGTAAAATAGCTGAAACACGTTATAAAAGCTATGTTGAAATTTATAATCGAATAAAATCGATTCAAAAATGGCAAATAAAATAAGAGGTGCTTGTGAGGCACCTCTTATTTTATTTGTTTTTAATTTATACGCCTGAGTAAGCGGAAAATCCTGCATCAACAGGGAGAACAACACCGGTTATAGCGCTTGCTGAACGATTATCGCATAAGAATAATGTTGCACCTAAGAGTTCATCGCTTTCAACAAAACGACCTGTAGGAGTTCCGTTTAAAATCTTTGCGCTTCTTTTGGTAGGAGTGCCGTCATCATTAAAGAGAAGAGCTTTATTTTGAGCTGAAACTAAAAATCCGGGGGCAATAGCGTTGCAACGAATGCCTGTGCCTGCAAAGTGAGTTGCAAGCCACTGAGTAAAGTTTGAAATACCGGCTTTGGCTGCAGAATATGCGGGAATTTTAGTTAACGGAATGTAAGCGTTCATTGAAGAAACATTAAGAATAGCACCGCATTTCTTTTTAACCATATCTTTTGCAAAAACCTGAGTAGGGAGCAAAGTTCCTTGAAAATTAAGTTTAAATACAAAATCAACGCCATCTGCGTCTAAATCAAAGAAGGTCTTGCTTGTTTCTAAAGCCTCATGCTGATATTCATTATCGGTTGTAGCACGGGGATTGTTTCCACCCGCTCCGTTAACTAAAATATCGCATTCTCCTAAATCAGATACAACCTGATCGTGAACTGCTTTTAAAGCATCGGAATCTAAAACATTTGCTTTATATCCTTCGCACACAAATCCTTCGTTTTTTAATTCGGTTGCTAAAGCTTTAACGGCATCCTCGTTTAAATCAAGGGCAGCAACCTTAGCTCCGCTTTGCGCAAATGCGCGGGCCATAGCTCCGCAGATAAGTCCGCCTGCGCCGGTAACAACAACTACCTTGCCGCTATAGTTGATATTTAAGGGTAAATTAATCATTATTTTTTCCTCCTAAATCAGTCTTCGATTTCGCCGCCGTTGGCTTCGATTAAACCATTGATATAAGCACTGCCTAAAGCTCTGTCAAAAAGACCATATCCGGGTTTTCCTGTTTCTCCCCAAATCATTCTACCGTGGTCGGGGCGGAAATAACCTTTAAATCCGTTTTTAACTAAGGTTTTTATAATAGAATTCATATCAAGGCTTCCTTTTTGAGATAAATGTCCTGATTCTTCAAAGCTTGTATCCTCGAGAATTTTAACATTTCTCAAATGCATAAAGCCTATGCGATTCATTTTTGAATATTTATCAACCATAGCAGGAATATCGTTATCGGGAGAGCATCCTAAAGAGCCTGTGCAAAGGCAAAGAGTATTAGCGGGGCTATCAACTAATTTTAAGAAACGATCAAGATTTTTTTCGTTAGTTATAATGCGGGGTAAACCAAAAATGGGGTATGGCGGATCATCGGGGTGGATAGACATAACAATACCGCATTCCTCAGCAACGGGAATAACTGCTTTTAAGAAATATTCAAGATTGTTCCAAAGACCTTCTTCTCCGATTTCGCCATAAGCGTTTATGAGTTCTCTTACTTCGCTTTGAGTATAGCTTGAATCCCAACCTGGAAGGTGAATATCATCTTTAAGCGGGTCAAGCCCCTTCATTTGGTCCCAATACATAACAAGGCTTGTAGAGCCGTCCTCGGCTTCTTTATCAAGCTGGGTTCTTGTCCAATCGAAAACAGGCATAAAATTATATGTTACACATTTTACACCGTATTTTGCACATCTGCGAATATTTTCTTGATAGTTTTCAATATGTTTATCTCGTTCGGGTTTGCCAAGCTTAATTTCTTCCGTTACGGGAATAGACTCTACAACATCAAAAACGAGGCCGTTTTCACGGCATTTATCTGCGATATATTTAATGCTTTCCTCGGGCCATACTTCACCGGGTTTTACATCATATACCGCAGAAACAATAGAGCGCATACCAGGGATTTGACGAATATATTCTAAGGTTACAGGATCACTGTCGCCATACCAGCGAAAAGAGCTTTTCATTTTAATATCTCCTTATAAAAATTTTTACTTTACTTATATATAATTTTATAATAAAATAAAAGATATTTCAATAGGATTTCGTTAGATAACTTAAATTTGTGTTAAAAGATTGAAAATTTTTATCAATGCTTGATTTAAGCCTAAGGGGATTTTATAATATAATTAAATAAGGAGGCTGAAAATATTGAGAAAAATTATAAATTTTAACTCTAAATGGGCATTTACAAAATTAGCAAATGAAATTCCTACCGAGATTTCCTCAAGGTGGGATTTTGTTAATCTTCCGCATTCATTGAATGCTATCGACGGACAAGATGGAGGAAACGATTATTATCGCGGAACTGCTTATTATGCAAAATCTTTTTATATATCAGATTTACCTAAAACTGACCAATACTATCTTGAGATAAATGGGGCTAATTCTTCTGCAGACGTTTATTTAAATGGAAAGCATTTAGCCCACCATGACGGAGGATATTCTACTTGGCGAGTAGATATAACAGAAGCCTTAAATGTAGAAAACCTTTTAGTTATTTCTGTAGATAACAGTGCAAATGAAACTGTTTATCCTCAAACTGCAGATTTCACCTTCTACGGCGGTCTTTATAGAGATGTTAACATAATTTGTGTAAGTGAGTCCCACTTTGATTTAGATTATTATGGAGGATCTGGGATACAAATTACCCCTAAAATAGAGGGAAATAACGCTAAAGTTAATATCAAGACATACCTCAGCAGTTCTAAAATGGGGCAATCTCTGAAATATGTTATTAAAGATGCTGAAAGTAAGGTTGTAGCCGAAGTAACTACCGATGAAACAGAAATAGAAGTTGAAATTGCAGATGTTCATCTTTGGAATGGTCGTAAAGACCCGTACCTTTACACAGCAGAAGTGTTGCTTTTGGAAGAAAATGTTGTTTTAGATAATGTTTCGGCGCGTTTCGGTTGCCGTTCATTTGAAATTGATCCTGAAAAAGGCTTTATTCTTAATGGAGAGGAATATCCTCTTAGAGGTGTATCTCGCCATCAGGATAGGTGGGGAATAGGTAATGCTTTATTGCCTGAACACCATAAAGAAGATATGGATCTCATATATGAGGTTGGAGCAACAACGATCAGATTAGCTCATTATCAGCACGATCAATATTTTTATGACCTTTGCGATGAGTACGGTTTAGTTGTATGGGCAGAAATTCCTTATATATCTAAGCATATGCCGAACGGCAGAGAAAACACCATTTCTCAGATGAAAGAACTTATAGTTCAAAACTATAACCACCCCTCTATAGTAGTTTGGGGAATTTCCAATGAAATTACAATGGGTGGAGAAGAAGATCCTAATTTAATTGAAAACCATAAAATTTTAAACGATCTATGCCATGAAATGGATAAAACCCGCCTTACAACAATGGCTTGTCTTACTATCTGCAAAATAGATTCTTCTATTGTTCAGATTCCCGATGTAGTATCCTACAATCATTATTTTGGTTGGTACGGCGGAGATACCTCTATGAACGGTCCTTGGTTTGATAAATTTCATGAAAAACATCCTAACATACCGATAGGTTG
>JAGBHD010000056.1 GCA_018110785.1 Oscillospiraceae bacterium | reverse complement strand
GTTTCTCCCAAACAACGCTATCTTTCGGTATTTCTATCTCTATATGATTTCCCAAGGCAAATGGGACGGGATAGCTTATTCCTACCGCTTCTTCGGTGTAATAGCAATAAAAACCGCTTTCTATCTCATACTCTCGCTGTAATCCTGTTAAAAAAGTTTCTTTATCAAAAACCTGTTCAACTTTTATAGAGGCTTCCTTTTCGGAAAAATTTTCCGTTGCCTTTCCAATAAAAATATTAAAAAGGTTTTCATCTATTTTGGCTTCTTTTGAAAAATAAATTTTCTCGCCTATTTTGGGGTTTAGGTTTAATGTAAAGAAAAGATGGTTGGGGTGTGCCGCAGTTTTATAATTTAGAAAGCCCTCGAAAATGATGCTTATAAGATTTTCCGAATTTAAGGCTATACGATAGCTTATATCAATATAATAATCTTTATAATCTTTCTCTTCGATATCTTTTTCGGTTGTCTTTAAATCAAAGTCTTCTGCCGTTAAGTCTTTCAAGGTTTTTAAAATATAACTATATACCGCTTTATTGACTATTTCTTTCCCCTCAAAAAAAGGAACTTCGACTGAAACTATGTCGTTTTCTGTGCTTTCGGTTAAAAAATAGCTCTCTCCGCCGATTTCCTTCAAATTATCTGAAGATGCGGCAGAGCTTTCCTTTTCGGTAGTTTGCGGCGACGAAGAAGTTTCTTCAGCCGACCGATTGCAAGAAGAAAATAAAACACCGATTACTAAAAAACATAATAATATCTTTTTCATTGGGATATCCCCTCATTTTTCCTAACCGAGCGGGAAAGCAAGAGAAAGGTTATAACCTGCATTGTTATTGTTATAATCCAAGAAACGGGGTAGGAGAGATAGAGGCAAGAGATTGTAGGGAATAGGGGGAATATGAATTGGGTAAAAATAACCCTTATGCCGCAAATTCCGATAACCGATAAAATCATCGCGGTAAAGGATTTGCCAAGACCTCTTATCGCGCCGTTTAATGTTTCGCTTATTCCTAATATCCAATGCAAAATGCCAACGATGGTTAAAAACAGAACACCGATTTCAATTTCGCTTTGGGAATTGGTATATACCGAGGCTACGCTTTCTCCGAAAGGAAGCAATAGCGCCGTTATTGCCGCGCCCACAGCTACTGCCCACAAAAGACAGGCGCCTATAATCTTTTTAAAGTTTTCATATTTTTTAGCGCCATAGTTATAGGCGATAAAGGAAACGCTCGCCTGAGCAAACGGAGTTACATTCAGCTGATATAAAAATGCGCTTATGTTAGTTCCTACTGCGTGTCCTCCGACGACTGTACTGCCGAAAGAGTTTATCCTTGTATTTATAAGTATGTTAGAAATGCTGTACATTGCGGAATTCAGCCCCGATGGGATTCCTATTATAAGAATATCCTTTAAGCTTTCTTTATCAATAGTCAGCTTTTTAAAGAAAAATCTTATAGGTCCATGCTCGTTTTTGAGAAGAATTAAAGAAATTGTGGCTGAAAAATAGCAGGAAACCGCCGTTGCCGCCGCAACTCCCGCAACGTCCATTTTAAAAGCGATAACAAAGATACAGTTTAAAATAACATTCAAAATGCCCGACAAGAGCGATACGATAAGCGGTGTTTTTGTATTTCCCGATGCTCTGAAAATAGCGCCGATAAAATTAAAAAGCATACTTGCGGGAACGCCAACGAAAAATATTTTGGTATATAAAACCGATTTATCGAGAATATCTGAGGGAACACCCATCAGAATAAGAAGCTGTTCGCAGAACAAAAAACCAAGCAGCGCAACAAGCACGCCCGCTATCGCTCCGATAGAGACCGCCGTATGCACTGCTTTTATAATTTTTTCTCTGTTTCCCTCTCCCAAAGAGCGCGAAACGATAACCGATGCGCCGATAGAGAGTCCTAAAAAGAGGTTAACAAGCAGACCTGTCGGACTGCCCGTTGCGCCGACAGCCGCAAGAGAATTAGAGGACCCGAATTTTCCTACAACAACCATATCTGCAGCATTATAAAGACACTGCAAAAAACCTGTTAATGCTATCGGAATAGCAAAAAGGATAATGTTTTTAAGAAAGCTTCCGCTTCCCATATCTATATTTCTGCGCCTGCTTGCCACGTCTTACCACACCTCAACGAAAAAAGAGCTATTTCTCTTTTTTGGAAAAAACCTCGTTTAACTTATCAATAACCTCAGGAACCATATTTATTGCCTTTTCGGCAGTATTTTCAGCTGTTGAAAGCTGCAAAAGCTTAACATCTGTTCCTCTTATAACCAAAAATGCAAGCGGATTTATGCTTATTCCGCCGCCCGAACCTCCACCGAAAAGCTCATTTTCTCTTTTATTCGGAAAATCGGAGCCGCCCGAAGCAAAACCAAAGGAAACCTTGGAAATCGGAATTATCGTTACATCCTCCGATACCTTAATCTGCTCGCCGATAATTGTATTAACATCGGTCATTTCCTTTATTTTCTGCAATGCTGTTGACATAAGACCTTCAATCGGATGCATTTTCATCTTCCTCTTTTCTTTTATTTGTTTCTGACATAAAAAGCTCTTTTAAAATTCTTATCGCTGCGATAAAAACGAAAAGCCCTGTCAGCTTTATTGTTAATTTTATTTTGTAGATTTCTTTATTTCCCGAAAAATCGGGCATTAAATCTATCTTTTCTTTTTTTATTTTAAAAAGATTTTTTGCAAAAGCCAAAAGACCAAAGACAAGCGCGTTATATTCGCCGAATTTCATGGCGGTTTTATATGCGTCTTCCTCTGCTATTGTAGCAGAAATATAAAGATTTGATATTCTTTTTCTTCTGCCGAGCTTTGCCGCTTGAGAAAGAAGAATTTTTATTATATCAATTATTTCTGATAGCTTCTTTTTCTCTTTTTTGGGTGGGCTTTTTTCTGACGGCTCTTCTTTTTTTATTTTTTTCTCTTCTTTAGGCTCTTTCTTTTTTTCTCCCGATAAAGGAATGGAAAAAAACAAAAATCCTACCTTTCCGTCTATATCTTTTCCGCTTTCAAAATCAACCTTAAGATATAGAGGAAACAAAAGAATCAAAAAAAGAAACAGCAAAATACCTAATACTATATATAGAACAACCACTTTTTTGTTCTCCGTTTTTCTCTGTTTAGTTCTATCTTACATTTTTAAAATTCTTCTGTCAAGAAGTTAATAATTGTTTTCGATTTTTATTTGAATATTTTGTTGAAAAAAATATAATTTTATGATACAATTACCCTATATATGATGTTTTTTTATGCTCTTTTGAAACGGAGGAGATTTTATGAATTCTTTTGACTCTTTTAATGACGTTTTTAACTTTGTAAAAGAGTATTGCAGAAATCAGATGAACGAGGTTGCTTATAATACCTGGATATGCTGTCTTGAGCCGATTTCTTTAAGCAGCGAAGAGGCGATTTTGGAAATTTCAAGCCCTTTTATGAAAGGTTTTTTTGAAGAAAAATATCTTCCTTTATTAAAAGAGGCCTTTGCCGCTGTTTTAGGCTTTGAAATTTCTGTTAGAATAACAACAAAAAACGAAACCTCCTCTTCTGATTTAAAAATAAATGAGAAAAAAAGCGAAAAAACAATCTATTTCGGGGAATACGAATATGTTTTCGATACCTTTATTGTTGGAAACAGCAATAAATTCGCCCATGCCGCAGCTCAAGCGGTTGCTTTAAACCCCTCGGGAGCCTATAACCCTCTCTTTATTTACGGAGAAAGCGGACTTGGAAAAACCCATCTTCTCTGCGCAATAAGAAGCGAAATCAGAAAAAACAATCCCGATAGTAATGTTATATATGTCAAGGGAGAGGATTTTACCAACGAGATTATCGAAGCTATCGGAAAGAATACAACCCAAGAATTCCGCCGCAAATACAGATTAGCTGATGTTTTATTAGTTGATGATATTCAGTTTATCGCGGGAAAGGACAGAACTCAGGACGAATTCTTCCAGACCTTTGAAGCCCTTTATGGCGCTAATAAGCAGATTGTTCTTGCTTCGGACAGGCCCCCGAAAGAAATTAAAACCTTAGAAGAGAGGCTTCGCAGCCGTTTTGAATGGGGCTTGCTTGCTGATATTCAGCCCCCCGATTATGAAACAAGAATTGCTATTTTAAAAAGAAAAGCCGAGCTTATGAATGTTTCAATATCCAACGATATTTGCGACTTTATCTGCAGTAAGGTTAAAAACAATATTCGTCAGATAGAGGGAATTGTTAAAAAATTAAAGGCTTTGCAGTCTTATTCATCTAATAATGTTATAACAATGGGCATTGCTCAGAATGCGCTCAGAGATATTATGAGCGATGCTCAGTCTGCTCCTATAACCTGCGAGAGAATTATAAACGAGGTTGCAAGAACCTTTGATGTTTCTCCTCAGGATATTCGCTCTTTAAAGAGAAACGGGCCGATTTCAAGCGCTCGGCAGGCGGCGATGTACATAATAAGAGAAATAACAGGTATGCCTATGTCGGATATAGGCGCTGAGTTCGGCGGAAGAAATCATTCAACCGTTGTTTACAGCAATGAGCTTTACCGCAAAAAAATAGAAGAGGATTCAAAGCTCCGCGAAATAACAGAGGATATTATAAGAAATATAAAAGAGCAGTAGTTTTAAACAAATTTTCAACATTCAACCGTTAGTTTTAAACACCGCGTTTAAAAATTAATAGTTTTCATCTTTTAAACATTACAAAATGAAAGTTTTTATTTGCCTTTTTATTTTGTGAATAAAGGCTTCATTGCCGTTTTCGACAATTTAACAGCCTCTACTACTACTACTAAATTTATTTATATTATTTATTAGAAAAGGAGGGCTATTTGTGAAATTCACATGCAGCCGCGAGAATTTTTTCGACGCAATTTCTAAAGTTTCCAGAGCAGTTTCTGCAAAATCTACAATTCCTTCTTTAGAGGGTATTTTCATAAATGTAATAAAGGGAAATGTTTTTTTAACTGGTTATGACTTAGAGCTTGGTGTTACAACCTCTGTTTCTGCTAATGTTGAAAAAGAGGGAGAAATAGTTTTAAATGCAAGAATACTTCTTGATATAATTTCAAAGCTTCCGGGTGAGAGCGTTTCTTTTGATAGCGATAATATGCTCGTAACCGTTAAAAGCGGAATAACAGAGTTTACAATTCTCGGAATTTCCCCCGAGGATTATCCCGAGCTTCCTGAGGTAAATTCTGATGAAATGATAGAGTTTGACGGAAACCTATTAAAATCTATGATTGACCAGACCGTTTTTTCTGTTGCTGTCGGCGACCAAAATCCTGTTCATACGGGACTTTTATTTGATATAGAAAACGGCGATTTCAGAACTGTCGGTGTTGACGGATTCCGCCTTGCTATAAGAAAAGAAAATATTAATTATGAGGGAAGAAAGAAATTTATTGTTCCTTCAAAAACAGTATTGGAAGTTTCTCGCTTTATTAATCCCGAAAAAACAGAAAATATTTATTTCGGCGTAACAAAAAAACATATTATTGTTAAAATAGATAATTTAACCGTTATTTCCCGCCTTTTAGAGGGAGAATTTATAAATTATAAAGCAACAATTGCAGGAGAGCAGAAAAATTCTATAAAAATAAGCGTTAGAACTCTTCTTAACAGCGTAAACAGAGTTTCTCTTCTTATTACAGACAGGTTAAAAAGCCCTGTTAAATGTATATTTGAAGATAATATTCTTAAAATGTCCTGTACAACTACTATAGGAAAGGCTTATGACGAAATAAAATGCGAAATAAAGGGCGAAAATTTTGAAATTGGTTTTAATAATAAGTATTTATCCGATGCTTTAAAGGCAGCTGATACAGAAGAGGTTTATCTGCTTGTTAATAATTCTGTTTCTCCTATGCAGATAGTTCCTACAGATAGTGATAAATTCTTATTCCTTGTTTTACCTGTTAGATTGAAAGGATAAAAATGAAAGAGCTTTTTGTTTTACCCGAATATATAAAGTTAGATCAAGCTTTAAAGCTTTGCGGAATTGCCGAAAGCGGATCTATGGCTAAAGATATTATATTAGACGGATTTGTTAAGGTTAATGAAGAGGTCTGCTTTATGAGAGGAAAAAAACTCCGCGAGGGAGATAAATTTTCCATTGATGATGAAGAATATATAATTAAATTTAAAGGATAGGTTTATATTAAGTGTTTATAAAGGAAATAAAAATTGAAAATTTCAGGAACATTGAAAATTTAAAAATGATGCCTTCTGAAAATGTCAATGTTATTTTCGGAAAAAATGCTCAGGGAAAAACCAATATTTTAGAGGCAATATGGCTTTTTTGCGGTGCAAAAAGCTTTAGAACCTATAAAGAACAGGAATTTATAAAACTTTCTTCTGAATATTTTAAAAATGAAATGATATTTTTCGACGGAGAAAGGGATAACAATATTAAAATTTCTCTATCTCAAAAAAAAGAGGTTTTATATAACGGTGTTAAGAAAAAATCTGCGGCAGAAATAGCAGGAAATTTTACAGCCGTTGCCTTTATTCCGACTGATCTTATGTTCATAAAGGGCGGACCTGAAATAAGAAGAAGATTTTTAGATGGCGTTATTTGCCAGATAAAACCATCCTATATTTCTCTTTTACATAAATATAATAAAATTTTATCCCAAAGAAATGCCCTTTTAAAAGATGCCTATTATAATGCTGATATTTATGACCTTTTAGACGTTTATGACAGAGAAATGGCAAAAACTGGGACAAAAATAATAAATGAAAGAAAAAATTATCTTTACAAATTAAATGAAAAAGCTTCTTCTTTTTATGATGGCATTTCGGGCGGTAAAGAAAAGATGAGATGCTTTTATATCTCATCAGCTGACGATGAAAACGAATTTTACGAAAAATTAAAAGAAAAAAGAAGAGAAGATATAAAGCAAGGCTTTTCATCAATAGGACCTCAAAGAGATGATATAGAGGTTTTAATAGATGAAATGAGCGCAAAAAATTATGCCTCTCAGGGACAGCAAAGAAGCATTATTTTAACTCTAAAGCTCGCAGAGGGTGAAATAATTTATAAAGAAACGGGCAAAAAACCGATATTTCTATTAGATGATGTTATGAGTGAGCTTGATGAATACAGACAGGATTTTATTTTAAACCATGTTAAAGAAAACCAAGTCTTTATAACCTGTTGCGATATATCCTCTGTTTTAAGACTTTTTTCGGGAAAAATATTCGAAATAAAAGAGGGAAAAATAGTATATCAAGAGGATAAATAATATTTGCCAAATAAAACTGTTTATGGTATAATATACAAAGAGTATTTTTGCAGAAAAGAGGGACTTTTTTGTATCTTCATTTAGGGCAAAATTATGTTATAAGAACAGATGAAATAATAGGAATTTTTGATATTGAAAACACCTCTGTTTCAAAAAACACAGTAGTATATTTAAATTTAAAAGAAAAAGATAAGAAAATTATAAATACAGCAACGGATATTCCAAAATCTTTTGTTGTAACAAGAAAGAAAGAGGGAATTTTAGTTTATCTCTCAGGTCTTTCTCCTCAAACATTAATAAAAAGAGCTAATTTTATAGAAAGTGTATAAAAGAATAGGCGGTAAAGAAAATGAGTATTGAAAACAAAGTAACAACCAAATATGACGAAAGTCAGATTCAGGTTTTAGAAGGCCTTGAAGCGGTTAGAAAGCGCCCCGGAATGTATATAGGATCTACCGGCGCGAGAGGTCTTCATCATCTTGTTTATGAAATTGTTGATAACTCTATAGATGAAGCTTTAGCCGGTTATTGTACAGATATAAATGTTGAAATATTAGATGGCGATATTATAAGAGTTAGAGATAACGGTCGCGGTATTCCTGTAGGTATCCAAGAAAAATTAGGAATTCCCGCAGTTACTGTTGTTTTTACGGTTTTGCATGCGGGCGGTAAATTCGGCGGAGACGGATATAAGGTTTCTGGCGGACTTCATGGAGTTGGTGCATCTGTTGTTAATGCTCTATCCGAGTGGCTCGAGGTTGAGGTACATAAAGACGGAAAAAGATATATGCAGCGCTTCGAGAGAGGACATGAATGCGCTCCGTTAAAAGAGTTAGGAACAACCGATAAAACAGGAACAATTGTTACCTTTAAGGCAGATAGCGAAATATTTGAAGAAACCGTTTATGATTTTGAGGTATTAAGAGAAAGACTCAGAAAAGAAGCTTTCTTAAATGCAGGTCTTAAGGTTATTATAAACGATAAACGCGATGGAAAAGATGAAAGAGAAGAATTCTGCTATGAGGGCGGAATTAGAAGCTTCGTTGAATACTTAAATGCTAAAACAGAATATGAAGTTATAAATAATGAGGTTATTTATTTTAAGGCAGTCGGCGAAGAAAATACAGCAGAGGTAGCTATTCAGTATAATACAAATTATAATGAGATAATTCTTTCTTTTGCTAATAATATTCAGACAACCGAAGGCGGAACACATGAAGAAGGCTTTAAAACCGCTTTAACAAAGGTATTCAACGATTATGCGAGAAAGTTTAACCTTATAAAAGAGGCAGATAAGAAATTAACGGGCGATGATGTTAGAGAAGGTTTAACCTGTGTTATAAGCGTTAAGCTTCACGAAGCGCAGTTTGAAGGACAAACTAAAACAAAGCTCGGAAATACCGAGATGCGCTCTATCGTAAACAAGATGGTTTATGATAAGCTTATGACCTTCTTTGAGGAAAATCCCTCTATTGCAAGAGCTATTATTGATAAATCATTAAGCGCTCAAAAAGCAAGAGAAGCGGCAAGAAGAGCGAGAGAACAGTCGAGAAAAAATGCCCTTTCTTCTGCAATTTCTCTTCCCGGTAAATTAGCAGATTGTATTTCTAAAAATGTTGAAGAAACAGAAATATATATAGTAGAGGGAGATTCTGCGGGCGGCAGCGCAAAGGGCGGAAGAGATAGAAACTATCAGGCAATTTTAGCCCTCTGGGGAAAAATGCTAAACGTTGAAAAGGCAAGAGAAGATAAGGTTTACGGAAATGATAAACTAACCCCCGTTATTATGGCGCTTGGAACAGGAATAGGCGAGGATTTTGATATAACAAAGCTTCGTTACGGTAAGGTTATAATTATGGCCGATGCCGATGTTGACGGAAGCCATATCAGAACTCTTCTTTTAACCTTCTTCTATAAATTTATGAGACCTTTAATTGAAGAGGGGCACGTTTATTTAGCTCAGCCTCCTTTATATAAGATATTTAAAGGAAAGCATACCTATTATGCATATTCGGATAAAGAAAGAGATGAAATTATAGCAAAGTTAGCTGAAGAGGGAATTTTAAAGCCCGAAATTCAGCGCTATAAAGGTCTTGGTGAGATGGATCCCGAGCAGCTCTGGGAAACAACAATGGACCCCGAAAGAAGAATTATGGTTAAGGTTGAAATGGAAGACTTTGTTTCAACAGGACAAACTATTTCTATTTTGATGGGCGATAAGGTTGGTCCCCGCCGCGAATTTATCGAGAAAAATGCAAAATATGTTTCAAATCTTGATATATAATGAGGTTTTGATTTGGAAAATATAGAATTCAGCTATAAGCTTTCTGCCGAAAATGTTTTAGAAACAATGAAATCGGTTAAAAAAGACGAGGGAAAAGGAGTAAAAATATATATTTATTCCGCTATATTTATAGCTTTAGCTATAATGTGGGCAGTTTACTTTTTTTCCGATGGAGGAGCATTAAATTTATTTCTCTCTCTTTTTTGTATATCAATGATTATTCTTTTATGGTTTTTGCCCTATAAAAATCAAAAGCAAATAGCAAAGCTTACGGAAGAAGCAGATGAAACATTTTATATGTCTTTTTCCCAAGATGGTGTTTTCTTCGATAAAGAAAAAACAGATTTTTTATCTTATGAAAATATAAGGTTTTTAGAGAGCGAAAATGTTATATCTGTATTGGCAGAGGGAGATAAGATATTTTGCGCCCCTAAAGAACATATAAAAGAGATAGATTTATTAAGAGAGTTTTTAAATAAACAAAATTATAAGGATTTAAGATGTTTGGAGGAAAATAAATAATGGAAAACCAAACAAGAATTATTGTAAGGGATATTGAGAAGGAAATGAAAAGCGCCTATCTCGACTATTCGATGTCGGTGCTTGTTGGCCGCGCCCTTCCTGATGTTAGAGATGGTTTAAAGCCTGTTCACAGAAGAATTCTCTATACCCTTTTTGAAAACGGAATTTTTCCTGATAAGCCGTTTAGAAAATGCGCAGATACCGTAGGTTCCGTTCTCGGTAGATACCATCCCCACGGCGACGCATCTGTTTATGATGCGCTCGTTCGTTTGGCTCAGGATTTCTCTCTTCGTTATATGTTAATAGACGGACACGGAAACTTCGGCTCGGTTGATGGCGACCCTGCCGCAGCTTATCGTTATACCGAGGCGAGAATGAGCAAAACCGCTATGCTTATGGTAGAGGATATAGATAAAGAAACGGTTGATTTTATGCCTAACTATGACGACCGTTTAAAAGAGCCTACAGTTCTCCCCTCTAAAATACCGAACTTGTTGGTTAACGGATCTGTTGGTATTGCCGTTGGTATGGCAACAAATATTCCTCCTCATAACTTAAAAGAGGTTATCGGAGCTATTTGCCTTTTAATTGATAAGCCCGAAGCCGAGCTTGATGAAATAATGGAATATATAAAAGGCCCCGACTTTCCAACAGGCGGAATAATAATGGGAAGAAGCGGAATAAGAGCCGCTTATGCTACGGGCAGAGGAAAAATAACCGTTCGCTCAAAAACCGAAATAGAAGAGCTTGATAACGGAAAGTTTAGAATTGTTGTAACCGAAATTCCTTATGCAGTTAACAAAGCTAATCTTATAAAGCAGATAGCAGAGCTTCATAAAGAAAAAAGGGTTGACGGAATAGTTTTACTCCGAGATGAATCGGGAAGAGACGGACTTAGAATCGTTATAGAACTCAGAAGAGATGTTAATCCGCAGGTTGTTTTAAATCAGCTCTTCTCTTATACTCAGCTTCAGGATACCTTTGGAGCTATTATGATAGCCCTTTCCGACGGTGTTCCGAGAGAGCTTACCTTAAAGGAAATGCTCCAGCAGTATATAGATTTTCAGGGCGAGGTTGTAACAAGAAAAACCCAGTTTAACCTCAAAAAGGCAAAAGAAAGAGAGCATATCTTAGAAGGTCTTAAAATAGCTCTCGATTTCATAGATGAGGTTATTAAAATTCTTCGCGCTTCCAAAACCGTTCAAGAAGGAAAAGATGCTTTAATAGAACGCTTTGGTCTTGATGATATTCAGGCAAACGCTATTGTTGCAATGCGTTTGGCTCAGTTAACAGGTCTTGAAAGAAGCAAGATTGAAAATGAGCTGCAAGAAATCTTAAAGAAAATTGCTGAATACGAAGAAATTTTGGGCGATTACAGCAAGGTTTTAGAAATCGTTAAAAACGGACTTATAGAGATTTCGGATAAGTTTGGAGACGAAAGAAGAACAGAAATTCAGGCTGTTTCGGGCGAGGTTGATATAGAAGATCTTATCCCCGAGGAAAACAGCATTATAACAATGACTCATTTTGGTTACATCAAGCGTCAGCCTGTTAGCACATATAAGCTTCAGCACCGCGGCGGCAGAGGAGTTAACGGAATGGCAACAAGAGAAGAGGACTTTGTTGAGGACCTTATAACAACCTCAACCCACGACCTTGTTCTCTTTATAACCAATAAAGGAAGAATGTTTAAGCTTAAGGGATATGAAATTCCCGAAAGCTCTAAAAACACAAAGGGTACTAATATTATAAACCTGCTTCCTTTAGAGGCTGAAGAGCATGTTGCCTCGATGATTAAAACAAAGAGTATGACCGACTCTGGTTATATAGTTATGATAACCAAAAACGGTATTATAAAGAGAACCGAGCTTTCGGCTTATAAAAATATCCGTGCATCGGGAATAAACGCTATAAATCTTGATGAGGGCGATGAACTTGCATTTACCGCTTTAACCGATGGCGAAAAAGAGCTTATCGTTGCAACAAGGCGCGGTATGGCTATCCGCTTTAAGGAAGAGGATGCAAGACCGCTCGGAAGAGTTTCCCGCGGAGTTAAGGCTATAACCTTAAAAGCAGATGACCTTGTTGTCGGCGCGGCGGTTATTTCCGAAGATGCAACCATCTTAACGGTTACAGACAAAGGATTCGGAAGAAGAAGCGACTTCTCAGAATACCGCTTGCAGTCAAGAGGCGGTCTTGGTATTAAAAACTATAGTATGGATAAGGATAAAGGTTTAGTTGCCGCAGTTCGTCCCGTAACCGAGAACGACGATGTTGTTATGATAGCAACAAACGGTGTTATTATCCGAATCAATGCAAACGATGTTTCAAAGCAGTCCCGATATGGCGGCGGTGTTCGTGTAATGCGTACCGAGGGAGAGGACAGGGTTGTTACAGCTTCTGTTGTTCCTCATGAAGACCAAGAGGAAGCTCCTGCAGAAGAAACAACAGAGAATAACTAATTGTAAAAATTAACTCATATTTTACGGAGGGTATTACATTGAAGAACACAGAAAAGACAATGGATATGATTGTAAACCTCGCTAAGGGAAGAGGCTTTGTTTATCCCGGCAGCGAGATTTACGGCGGACTTGCAAACTCATGGGATTACGGTCCTTTAGGTGTTGAATTAAAAAACAATATCAAAAAGGCATGGTGGAAAAAGTTTGTTCAGGAGAATGAATATAATGTAGGTCTTGATAGCGCAATCCTTATGAATCCCGAAACATGGGTAGCATCGGGACACCTCGGCGGATTTTCCGACCCCTTAATGGATTGCAAGGTTTGCAAAACCCGTCACAGAGCAGATAAGCTCATAGAAGATTATGCTGCTGAGAATAAAACCGATGATAACCCCGCGGCTTGGTCGGACAAAGAGATGCTTGACTTTATAAAAGAAAAGAGTATCGTTTGTCCCTCTTGCGGCTCGTCTGATTTTACCGATATTAGAAAATTCAATCTTATGTTTAAAACCTTTCAGGGTGTAACAGAGGATAATGCTGCAACCTTGTACTTAAGGCCAGAAACCGCTCAGGGGATTTTTGTAAACTTCAAAAATATTCAGAGAACAACCCGCAAAAAGGTTCCTTTCGGTGTAGGACAGGTTGGTAAATCCTTCAGAAATGAAATTACCCCCGGAAACTTTATATTCCGTATCCGCGAGTTTGAGCAGATGGAGCTTGAATTCTTCTGCAAACCCGGAACAGACCTCGAATGGTTTGATTATTGGAGAAGCTATTGCAAAAAATGGCTCTTGGATCTTGGAATTAAAGAAGAAAATCTCCGTCTTCGCGACCATGATAAGGACGAGCTTTGCTTCTATTCTAAAGCAACTACCGACTTTGAGTTTATGTTCCCGTTTGGGTGGGGCGAGCTTTGGGGTGTTGCCGACAGAACAGATTACGATTTAACTCAGCACGCAACTCACAGCGGCGAGGATATGATGTATTTCGATCAGGAAAGCGGAGAGAAATATGTTCCTTATGTTATAGAGCCTTCTTTGGGCGCTGACCGCGTAACCTTGGCATTTCTTTGCGATGCTTATGATGAAGAAGAGGTAGGAGAGAACGATAAGAGAACTGTTATGCATTTCCACCCTGCTTTAGCTCCTTTCAAAGCCGCAGTTTTGCCGCTTTCGAAAAAGCTTTCGGAGAAATCAAGAGAGGTTTATTCGCTCCTTTCTAAATACTTTATGGTTGATTATGATGAATCGGGCTCTATCGGAAAAAGATACCGCCGTCAGGACGAAATCGGAACACCTATTTGTATAACGGTTGACTTTGATACCGTTGAGGGCGAAAACGAGGGAACCGTTACCATTCGCGACAGAGATACAATGGCTCAGGAAAGAATAAAGATCGAAGACCTCGTTTCTTATATATCAAAGAAAATCGAGTTTTAAAAAAGATAAGAAAAAAAAGACACTTTTTGTGAAACTTTGCAAAAAGTGTCTTTTTGTTTGTGTCGCAACAACGGAGTTATCTTGATTGATACATCATAAATGATGTATCAATATATTAACATCACTTTTGATGTTTGTTAATACATCATTTGTGATTTATTATAATAATTGAGAGCGAGGAATGCTTATGGATTATTATAATAGAATAAGAGAGATTAGAATAAAAAGAGGAAAAACGCAGAAAGAATTAGCGGTTTTATTAGAAACAAGTCAGCAGGCATATTTGAAATATGAAAAAGGCATAAACGAAATGCCTATAAGAAGAATTATTAAATTGTGCCAATATTATAATTTATCCGCCGATTATATATTGGGGCTGACAGACAAAGAAGCTCCTTTATATTCTGAAAAATAATCGGTCATCTTTCAATTAAAAAACAACCCTTTAGATGCTTGAAAAGAAGATAGCACCTAAAGGGTTATTTTATTTATTTTGCTCTAAATATATAAGAAGTACAGATATGTCGGCGGGATTAACGCCCGAAATGCGGGAAGCTTGTCCTACATTTAAAGGTTTTACCTTATTTAGCTTCTCTTGAGCTTCAAGGCGAAGCCCTTTAATTGTTTTATAATCGAGGTCAGGGGGGAGAGCTTTTGCTTCCAATCGGTTTATTTCATTGATTGTAGCTTTCTGTCTTGCAATATAACCCTCATATTTTAAGGTTATTTCAACCTCTTCCTTAATATCGTCGGAAAGGGGAGGTCTTTCTTTGTCGTAAGGCTCTAAGGATTTATAATCGAGCTGAGGGCGCTTTATAAGCTCGGAAAGTCTAACTCCGCTGTTTATAGCGGCGGTTTCTCTTTCCTCTAAAAGCTCGTTTATTCCCGAAGAGGGGCCGATAAAGGTATTATTAACTCTATTTATCTCTTCTTCTATAAGTTTTTGCTTTTCCAAATAGGAGCGGTATCGCTCTTCGCTGATAAGTCCTATTTTATAGCCTAAAGGAGTAAGGCGCTGGTCGGCATTGTCCTGCCTTAAAATAAGGCGGTATTCCGAGCGGCTTGTCATCATTCTGTAAGGATCTTCTACACCTTTTGTAACAAGGTCGTCAATAAGAGTTCCTATATAAGAACTGCTGCGCTCTAATATAATAGGAGCATCTCCTTTTATCTTTCTTGCGGCATTTATTCCTGCTATAAGTCCTTGAGCCGCGGCTTCTTCATAACCCGAAGTCCCGTTAAACTGACCTGCGCCGAAAAGTCCGCTTATGTTTTTAAATTCCAAAGAGGCGTTTAATTGTAATGGGTCGCAGCAGTCGTATTCTATCGCGTAAGCAACCCTCATCATCTCTAAATTCTGAAGCCCCTTAATAGTTTTTAAAAACTTAAGTTGAACATCTTCGGGTAGGGAAGAGGAAAGACCTTGGAGATACATTTCTTCGGTATTTTCTCCCATCGGCTCGATAAAAACCTGATGTCGCTTTTTGTCGGAAAAACGAACTACCTTGTCTTCAATGCTCGGGCAGTATCTCGGTCCCGTTCCCTCTATAAGTCCGCCGTAAAGAGGGGAGCGGTAAAGATTATCCATTATAATTTTGTGGGTTTCTTCGTTTGTATATGCTATATGGCAAACTGTTTTGTTATATAGCGGCTCTTTTGTTTCAAAGGAAAAGGGTGTTATAGGATTATCCCCCTCTTGAACTTCGAGTTCAGAAAAATCGATGCTGCGGCGGTGAACTCTTGCGGGAGTTCCTGTTTTAAAGCGAAGAAGCTTTATTCCCGCCTCTCTTAAACAATCTGAAAGTCCTATAGCGGGGGCAAGTCCGTCGGGGCCGCTGCTGTAAGAGGTTTTTCCTATATGAACCTTTCCCTCAAGATATGTTCCGGTTGCTAAGATAACGGTTTTCGCACCGTAAAGAGCGCCAAGTCGGGTAACAACACCCGCAACCGCGCCGTTTTCAAATAATATTTCTACGATCTCAGCTTGTTTAACCGACAGGTTTTCAGTATCTTCGAGGGTTTTCTTCATAACCTCTTGATATTTTCTTCTGTCAGCCTGAATGCGAAGACTGTAAACTGCGGGGCCTTTTCCTCGGTTTAGCATACGGCTTTGCAAACAAACCTTGTCAGCCGCTTTTCCCATCTCTCCGCCGAGCGCGTCTATCTCTCTTACAAGATGGCCCTTTCCCGTTCCTCCGATAGAAGGGTTGCAGGGCATATTCCCTATAGCGTCGAGAACTATGGTGAAAAGCGCGGTTTTAGCGCCGAGCCTTGCCGCGGCGAGGGCGGCTTCTATTCCTGCGTGTCCTCCGCCGATAACGACAACGTCAAAATCTTCAACTGTATATTTCTTATCTTCCAACTTTTAATCCCTCTGCTTATGTGTTTATGAGAATAAGTATAGCATTTTTTTAAGATTATATCAACAAAAATGTTTCACGTGAAACAAAATGTTGCAAACAATAAATTCTGTGGTATAATATTCTCATATGAGAAAAAGAAATTGTTTCACGTGAAACATTCTGAAAAGAGGGATGAAAAGTGGCGAAAATAGTTGCCGTTGCCAATCAAAAGGGCGGAGTTGGCAAAACAACAACGGCGGTAAACCTCGCGGCGAGCGTTGCGCTGCAAGGAAAAAGGGTGTTGCTTGTTGATTTCGACCCTCAGGGAAATGCTTCAAGCGGTTGCGGGTTTAATAAAAAGACCGCAAATACAGCCTATGAGGTCTTAAGCGGAGACTGCTCCCCCGAAGAAGCTGTTTTCAAAACCGAATATAAAAATTTGCATTTAATTCCCTCAAATTCAAATCTCGCGGGAGCGGAAATAGAGCTTGTTGAACAAAACGAGAGAGAAAGGGTTTTGAAAAAGGCGCTTTCCCGTTTTTATAATGATTATGACTTTATATTTATAGATTGCCCCCCGTCTTTAGGGCTTTTAACCTTGAATGCGCTTTGCGCCTGCAATACGGTTGTTATTCCGATACAATGCGAATATTTTGCGCTTGAGGGGTTAAGTCAGCTTGTAGGAACGCTAAGAAACGTAAAGCGGCTTTATAACCCTGAAATAGATATAGAGGGCGTTGTATTTACAATGTTTGAGGGAAGAAAGAATTTAACCATTCAGGTTGCCGCTGAGGTTAAAAAATATTTCCCGAAAAAGATTTATTCTACAGTTATTCCCCGAAATGTAAGGCTTTCGGAAGCTCCGAGTTACGGACAGCCTATAGAATATTACGACCGAAATTCCAAAGGTGCAAAGGCTTATAAGGAATTGGCGGAAGAATTTATAAAAAAGAATTAAGGAGGAACTGAAATGGCGAAAAAAGGCGGACTTGGAAAGGGTCTTAACGCTCTTTTTGAAGAAAACGGGAATTCGCTCGAAAACGGCGCGGTTATGGTGCCGCTTGATGATTTAGTTCCCAACAAAGACCAGCCAAGACGGGATTTTTCCGAAGAGGCTATCGAAGATTTATCCGAATCTATAAAAAAATACGGTGTTTTACAGCCGATTATCGTAAAACCTCTTCCCGATACAACATATAAAATCGTTGCGGGAGAGAGAAGATACCGCGCGGCGATGAAAGCAGGTATAAGAGAAGTTCCCGTTATAATAAAGGATTTTTCCGAAAAGGAAGTTTCCGAGGTTGCATTAATAGAAAATCTGCAACGAGAAGATTTAAACCCCGTTGAAGAGGCCTTGGGATATAAGCATTTACAGGAAAAATATTCTTTAACGCAGGACGAAATAGCTCAGTCGGTTGGAAAATCCCGTTCGTCTGTTGCAAACAGCTTAAGACTTTTAACTCTCCCTGAAGCAGTAGTTGATATGCTTCGAGAGGGAAAAATAACGGGTGGACATGCGAGAGCACTTGTTTCTTTGGAAAGCGAAGAAATAATAACTGCGGCGGCGCTAAAGCTTGCCGATACGGGCGCATCTGTCCGCGAAGCCGAAAGGTTAGTTAAAAGAGAGAAAGAAAAGGGCAAAGAAGCCCCTAAAAAGGTTTCTCCCAGCTTCTTTAAAGAAATGGAGCTTGCCTTAATGGAGGCAACGGGCAAGAAAATTTCAGTTCAGGGTAACGGCAAAAAAGGAAAGTTAGTCGTTGAATTTTATTCTGAAGACGAATTAAAAGAGCTCGCAGAGCTTTTAAGCGGCGAGAAAATTAAATAAACGGAAAGGGAAAACTATGTTAGACATTAAAAGAATCAGAACAGATGCAGAGGCTGTTAAAAGAGCTATGCGCAATCGCAATAAGCCGATGGATGAAAAAATCGACGAAATTTTAAAGATAGATGAAGAGCGCCGCGAGATTTCAACTGCGACCGACGCTTTAAAGGCTGAGCAGAATAAGGTTAGCAAACTTATTCCGCAGTATAAAAAAGAGGGCAAGGACGTTTCAGCTATTTTTGCCGAAATGAAAGAGATATCAGATAAAATTAAGGCAGACGACCAGAAAATTGCAGAGCTCGAAGAGGCTCAGAGAAAAATTATCCTCGAAATCCCCAACATTCCTCATAACTCTGTTCAGGTTGGAAAAGATGATAGCGATAATACAGAAATGAGAAGAGTAGGAGAGGTTCGAGAATTCGGCTTCGAGCCTAAGCCCCATTGGGAAATAGGCGCCTCTCTCGGTATATTAGACCCCGAAAGAGCCGCAAAGGTAACAGGAACAAGATTCCATTTCTATAAAGGCCTCGGTGCTCGTTTGGAAAGAGCAATTATAAGCTTCTTCCTCGATACCCATATGGAAAGCGGATATACAGAAATGTTCCCGCCCTTTATGGTAAACCGCGCATCTATGACAGGAACAGGACAGCTCCCAAAATTCGAAGAGGATGCTTTCAAATTAACAAACGACTATTTTCTCATTCCTACAGCTGAGGTTCCCGTAACAAACTATCATCGCGACGAAATTTTAGACGGAAACGAGCTTCCGATAAAATACTGCGCATATTCCGCTTGCTTCAGAGCAGAAGCAGGAAGCGCAGGCAGAGACACAAGAGGTCTTATTCGTCAGCATCAGTTTAATAAGGTTGAGCTTGTTAAATTTGCAGATCCCGAAACTTCATATGAAGAGCTCGAAAAATTAACAAATGATGCAGAAAAGGTATTAAAGCTCTTAGGTCTTCCTTATAGAGTTGTAAATCTCTGCACAGGAGATTTAGGCTTTAGCAGCGCTAAAACCTATGATATAGAGGTTTGGATGCCCTCTTACGGCAGATATGTTGAAATTTCAAGCTGCTCTAATTTTGAGGACTTTCAGGCAAGAAGAGCCGCAATCCGCTTTAAAAAGGATGTTAAAGACAAGGCTCGTTTAGTTCATACCCTCAACGGCTCGGGTGTTGCAGTTGGAAGAACTGTTGCCGCAATACTCGAAAACTACCAGAATGAAGACGGCAGCGTTACCGTTCCCGAAGTGCTCCGCAAATATATCGGAACAGATATCATAAAATAAACTGCGGCGGTCTTAAAAGACCGCCGATTTTTTAAGGAAAAGCTATGAAAAAGAACGAAATTATCGAAATGAGGATAGACTCGGTCTCTACCGACGGAAACGGTGTCGGCAGGTATGAAAATATGCCTGTCTTTGTTCCCCTTACCGCGGTAGGCGATTTTTTGCGCGTTAAAATAATAAAGATAACAAAAAACTATCTTGTCGGAAAAATCGAAGAGCTTTTAGAAGAGGGAAAAGGCAGAATAGCGCCCGATTGCTCTGTTTTCGAGAAATGCGGAGGCTGTGCGCTAAGGCATATAGATTATGAAACCGAATGCGAATATAAAAGAGATTATGTAAAGAATAATTTGAGAAAAATCGGAAAGATAAACTGCGAAGTAAAACCTACGATAGGGGCTGACAGCAGATGCGCTTATCGAAATAAGGTTATAATTCCCGTAAGAGCGGGGGAAAACGGCGAAGCTCAGTTCGGATTTTTCGCCGCCCGAAGCCATAGGCTTATCGAGGAGGAAAACTGTCTTTTGCAGAGCGAAATTTTTTCAAAAATTGCAAAATTTTGTGTAACTTTTTGTCAAAAAAACAACATAAAACCATATGATGAATTAAGCGGCAAAGGCATAGTTCGCAATATCTATCTTCGCTCGTCGAGCGAGGGCAAAATAATGCTCTGCCTTGTTGTAACGGCGGCTTTCGGAGAAAAATATGATTTCGCCAAAACCGCAGCAGAAAACTTTCCAGAAATAGAAACCGTTCTTCTTAATATAAACCGCCGCCGCGACAATGTTTTGCTATCGGATAAATACGAATGCCTTTATGGTGAAGGGTTTATAGAAGACAGCCTTTTGGGGTTAAAATTCAAAATCTCGCCCGCGTCCTTTTATCAGATAAACCATAAGCAGACAGAGCGGCTTTATTCGCTCGTAGCAGAGCTTGCGGAGCCAAAAGAAACAGATACAGTCCTCGATTTGTATTGCGGTATCGGAACAATAGGGCTCACAGTTGCCTCTCGGATTAAAAAGCTTATAGGAATAGAGATTGTTCCCGAAGCTATTGAGAATGCAAAGGAAAATGCGGCGAAAAACGGTATCGAAAACGCTGAATTTTTCTGCGCTGATGCAGGAAAAGGCGCGAACAAGATACGCGAGCGCGGCGAAAAGATAAATACCGTTATTGTTGACCCGCCGCGAAAAGGCTGTGATAAAGAAACCTTAGAAGCGATAAAAACAATAAATCCCGAAAAAATTGTTATGGTCTCCTGCAACAGCGCAACCTTAGCGAGGGATATAGCTGAGCTTCAAGCTTTTGGATACGAAATCAGCGGCGCTGTCCACCCCCTTGATATGTTCCCCGGAACACCGCATGTCGAGTCCGTCGTTTGCCTCAAACGATGACTCGACAATGAATTGCGCTGTCGCGCACGAATTGAACGCGAGGCGTTCATGAATTGCAAGCAAAGCTTGCATGAATTGCGCCTGCGGGCGCGCACGGGTGGTTGCGCAATTCATTCAATGACGCGTAGCGTCAAATCATGGAGGCGGCGAAACGCCGACGAGAAATCATGATGCAAGTTTGCGATCATCAATTCATGACACGAAGTGTCAAATCATTCTATTCGAGGTTTTGCGATGAAAGAAAATTTACTTGTTGATTTATCAAAGCAGTTTGCTGTTGATGTTGTAAATCTTTGCACCGAGGTTAAGGAACATAGAAAAAGCAACATTTTGCTCAACCAGCTTCTTCGTAGCGGTACAAGCATAGGGGCAAATGTTCACGAAGCCAACTATGCCGCCAGTAAAGCGGATTTTATCAACAAATTTCAGATTGCTCTAAAAGAGTGTTATGAAACAGATTATTGGCTTGGTTTGTTCAAAGATACACATATGATAACTGAAGATGAGCATAAGGATATGTTTGCAAAATGCAGCAAACTTCGCAAACTGCTCATATCCTCAATTACCACAGCAAAGGGAAACAATTAATGATAAATGTTATTCCGAGAAAAACAAAAGAGTGTTTTATAGGCAGTATAGCCTAACATATAGGGAAAAGGAAGTGATAAAATGGAACTATATGCAGAGAATTTACATTTTTTAGGCAGTTCGCCCAAAGAGCAAAGTTATGATTATTGCGTTCATGGAAAAGTTGTAATGAAAATCGGGGATGTTTCGCTTTCTAATGATGATTCAGATTGGTGTGTCAGTGCTTCTGCATATCGCTTCTTACATACGTTATTTGAAAATCATTTTCTCGGGGAGGAAGAACAAATAATTCCTTGTTGTGGGCACTTTTTAATTCCGTTGAAAGATAAAACAATCGTTACCATAAGCGGTTGCTCAAACGGAATAGACTTTGACATTGTACACGAAGGGGAAAACATTATTCTTCGTACACAAGATGAGCGTTCATATACCGTTCCGTTCGAAGAGTACAAGGCTTCTGTTCTTACTTATGCAAAGCAAATAGAGGCTTTCTATCATAAAAATCCACCAAGACAATTTGAGAATCAATTTGACCAAGACGGATTTTCTGCATTCTGTAATGAGTGGTATGACCTTATGAGCAAAGCGACTGCTTTGGTTGGAGATATTCCCACAGCGACAGAGGTTGTGTTTGATAATTACGATTCCTACACTGAAAATGACATCGCAGGAATCTCTCCAAATGGCATATCCTTGAAAAACTTGAAATTTATCAAATTCCGAGAATGCGCCTACAATTTTAGCCGCATCCACGGCGGTAGCGGCAAATGTGTGGCGGAGCGCGATATAACGGGCTCTAACCCGTCATTTGGATTTTATACAGCACCAAAAGCCACCTACATATTCTTTTTACCAAAAGGCAAATTGAAAGAGTTTTTTGCAAAAAAGAATACCAAACAGCGTTTTTATGAACTTCAAAAACAAATAGATTCGTTTGGCTATAAAACCTACGACATGAGTTGATTTCAAGATTTTTGGATATTGAAACATAGTGAAACCGTCGTTTGTCTCAAGAGAAAGGAGTAATTATGTCTGCAAGAGCAGTTTACTTAGGTTGTTACCCGCTTGGCGGCAACTTGGAAATTAACGGCATAAGAGTTATGCAAACCGAATGGAAGCAATTATGCAAACCTATTGTTTTATCGATAGGAAAGCGAAGAGAGGGAGTAAATCCTATCTTTTGTGAGGCTTTTGTTGCTGGGGTAGGCGGAAAACGAGCATTTTTTTTGGCGCATGAAAACGGTATTGGTAAATATCATATTTTCAGATTTTCCGATAAAGCTACCGAAAAATTATATTCTCACAAAAATATTAAAACCAAATCGTGAGACTTTTGCGAAGCAAAAACTTCACTCAAAAGGAGAAAACCAATGAAAAAGCGCAAAAAAAGGGATAAAAGCGAATTTTGGGACTCAATAATCGAAATGATATTTGAAATAATAATTGGTATTATATTTTTTGGTGTAGGGTTTCTTGTTTTAAAAATATTCGGCATTGATGCAATAGAAAAAGATTTCGAAGCGGTAGTGTTAGTTGGTTTTGCTGTGTTAGTCGGATTGCCGCTTTTGGGCTATTTTGTTGTCCGCCTGGTTAAGAAAAAATCAACAAAGGCAGATGGAGATAAAGATGACATTCGTAGTAATAGGTAATATAATAGGATTCATAGCATCGGTTTTGATGGTAACGACGGGGTTTATTGAGGGAAAGAAGAACATTTTATTTGTTCAGACTATTCAGATAGCCTTGCAAACCTTAAGCAACCTTGTTTTAAAGGGAATCCCCGGCGTTATAACAAACGCTCTCGGACTTTTGAGAAACATTATTTGCTACAAGGGTAAGCTAGGTACAGTTTGGAAAATCATACTGACGGCGGCATCAATAATAATACCCGCGATATTTAACAATTTAGGGCTTATAGGCTTTCTGCCTGTTATCAGTACCGTTGTTTATATCTGGCTTATGAACACGAAAAACGTTATACACTTCAAACTTCTTATTATATTTACTGCTGTAATGTGGATGACATACGAGCTTAATATAATGCTATACACCTCTGCTGTATTTAACTTTATGACAATAATCGCGAACATAATTTCAATAATAAGAATAAAAATAAAACAACCTGCTGAATAAGCAGGTTTTTCTAAAGATGATTAAAGCCCCAACAAATTTAAATTGTTGGGGCTTTTGTGCTTGCTATGACAAATCCCATGTGCGGAAACCATACTGTTCTATCTTTCTTTGAAGGGCATAAACGCGATTCCGAGTGGGAGAGAAGAGCTCTATAATTTTGTTTCTATGCAGAAATGTAAGCTTGGTCGGTTTTGGGTTTGTGTAAAAAATGAATGTTGGGGCAATTCTTTCGGCGATACATTTACCGCTGCTGTTTTTATGCGCTTCTTTGAAATTTTCAGCGCATAAGCGAAAGTTAATTAAATTTCCGTCGTTTAGCAATATGCCTTCCTTATTTACCGCAACAATATCTTTTTCTGTATAGAGAATAAAATCCTTGAAAGAAAAATCAAAAGCATAGATTTGGTCGCTCATATTATCCCCCTTTGATACAAGGTTTGTATTTGCGCCACAAACATAGTTGAGCCGTCGTTCAAAGTTTTCTTTTATAAATCGTTTTTGACTAAGTCGGCAAAGGATTCGCGTTTTACAACTACTCGGTCTGTACCTTTATAAAGACTGACTATCGGCGGGCGGGGAAGACGGTTGTAATTAGAAGCCATAGAATAGTTATAAGCTCCCGTTACAAGTACCGCTATTTTATCGCCGCGTTCGGGGCGGGCAATAGAAACACCCTCCTGAATTAAATCTCCGCTTTCGCAGCAGCGACCTGCGATAGTTGCAACTAAATCGGCAGGCTTGTCCGCTTTTGAAGCATTTAAAACGGTATAAGCGGAAGAATAAAGGGCATATCTCGGGTTATCCGCCATACCGCCGTCGATAGAAACGTAAGATTTATATCCCGTTATGGTCTTAACACTTCCGCAGGTATAAAGGGTAAGCCCTGCATCAGCAACGATACTGCGCCCAGGCTCCATTATAATCTTCGGCATTAAGATTTTAAGATCAGCGCAACAAGCTTTGATATTTTCCGCAAGCAGACGAATATTAAACGGAATGTCGATATGGGGGTCAGAATCTACATATCTGACACCAAATCCGCCGCCTAAATTTAAAATTTCGGTTTCGGCACCATACTTATCCAAAACCTCTCTGATAAAGGAGAGCATAATAGCCGCTGCGTCCATAAAGCATTTGCTGTCAAAGCTTTGGGAGCCTACGTGGCAATGGTATCCCATAAGCTTTATATGTTTACATGAAAGCGCCTTGCCGACAAACTCTATAGCCTGTCCCGTTTCGATTGCGATACCAAACTTGGAATCGACCTGACCTGTTGTTATCTTTTCGTGGGTATGGGGGTCAACTCCGGGGGATAAGCGGATAAGAATATTTTGAACGTGGTTTTTCTCGGCAGATTGGCGCTCGATTTCATAAAGCTCCTCTTCGTTATCAACAACGAAATATCCTATCCCTTCCGAGAGAGCGTAGGCGATATCCTCATCTGTCTTATTATTTCCGTGGAAAAAGGATTTTTCTAAAGGGAAGCCCGCATGAGCCGCAGTATAAAGCTCACCGGGGGAAACAATATCAATTCCCGCGCCCTCTTCCTTTACAATTCTGTAAATATCGGTAAAGCTTAAGGATTTTGAAGCAAAGCAGGGAAAAGAGCCTTCTCCGAAAGCCTTTTTCATTTCGGTTAGATAGATGCGAAGGTTAGCCCTAACCCTTTCTTCGTCCAAAAGCATTAGAGGGGTACCATACTTCTCGCAGAGAGAAACGGTATCAAAACCTGCAAAGGTTAAATGTCCCTGATTATTTACATCTAAATTAGTATGCAACATAATTTTTTACTCCATAATATCCCGCATAGAATAAAGTCCTGCGCCTTTTCCGATAAGAAACTCAGCGGCAGACAAAGCGCCTTCCGCAAAGAGGGTTCTTGAATGAGCCTCATGGCGGATTGTAACGGTTTCATTGCCCGTGTTAAGAATAACCTCATGAATGCCAACGATATTACCTGAGCGAATAGAGCTTATTCCTATTTCGTCGGGCTCTCTTTTGCAAATGCCGCTTCTTCCTATATTTGTATGAAGCTCGGGACGGGCTTCTTTTATGCTTTCGGCTAACATAATAGCCGTTCCGCTGGGAGCATCGAGCTTTCTGTTATGGTGAGTTTCAATAATTTCGATATCGGCTGAGCCTAAACGAGCTGCCGCTTCTTTTACAAGACGAGCTGTAACGGCAACACCCAGAGAAGTATTATAGCTGAAAAATATCGGTATCTTTTTAGCGGCTTCTAAAACTTTTGCCTTTTCCTCTTCTGTGTGCCCTGTTGTTGCGATAACGGCGGGAAGATTTCTTTTAACCGCTTCTTCTAAAAGGGGGAGAGTTGCCAAGTGGTTAGAAAAGTCGATTAAAACATCGGCTTCGGCGGTGCAATCAGCCAAAGAGAGAGATATGCCCTCTCCGCCTGCGATATCAACCTTTCCAACACAAACTGCGCCGCGAGCGCCCTTTTCGCAAAGGGCAGAAAGCTCTCTGCCCATAAAGCCCATAGCGCCGCTTATAATAACTCGCATTATATAATTCCCTCCTCACGCATAAGAGAGAGCATATGCGCTTCTTTTTTCTCGTCCATAGGGGTAAGGGGCATGCGGAGATAGTTTTCGCAATATCCCATAGCCGCCATAGCCGCCTTTACGGGAATAGGATTAACCTCGGAGAAAAGCGCGTCTATTAAAGCGTGGTATTTAATCTGAAGCTCAGCACTGCCCTTAACATCGCCTTTAAAGAAAAGGTTTGCGATATCGCTTGTTTCTTTAGGCAAAAGGTTGGAAAGAACTGAGATACAACCCTTTCCGCCGAGAGCGAGAAGGGGAGTTATCTGATCATCGTTTCCCGAATAGATATCGAGCTTATCGCCAACAAGCGCAAATGTTTCTAAAATTTTAGAGAAATTACCGTTAGCCTCTTTAATTCCGACAATGTTGGGGTGATCCGCCAAAACAGCATATGTAGAAGGTTCGATATTAACCCCTGTTCTCGAGGGAACGTTATAAAGGATAACGGGCTTTGTGCTTGCATCTGCTATAGCGGTATACATCTGAATAAGGCCTTTCTGAGTTGCCTTATTATAATAAGGTGTAACAACGAGCACTGCATCTGCGCCAGCCTCACAAGCGTGGCGAGTAAGGTCGATAGCGTAAGCTAAATCATTAGAGCCTGTTCCTGCAATAACAGGAACTCTGCCTGCGGCTCTGTCTACAACGAACTTAATAGCATCTCTATGCTCATCATCGGTTAAGGTTGAAGCTTCACCTGTAGTTCCGCAAACAACAAGACCTGCAATTCCCGATTCTATCTGCCAATCAACTAATTTCCCGAATAATTCATAATCAATTCCGTTTTCATTTAAAGGGGTAATAAGGGCGGTTGCGATACCTTCAAAAACAGTTTTCTTCATGGTGGTTTGTCTCCTTTTTTAAAAAATAAAGGGTAGCCGAAAGCTACCCTCAGAAATGACGCGATATGCGAAATCTCTTGATAGCACTCCGTTAAGTACGACAGTCTTGCACATCTTATTATGCAAAACCAGAGCAATATTTCTGCAAGAAAATACCGTCTTCGGCAACTGCCCCTTTCCTGCCTTCTCGCTTGCACGAATTTATGAAAACAGTACTTTTGACAAATTGCGCCTCTATCAATTGCCTATAGTATATCATTCTGTATTTTGTTTGTCAACAATAATTTTAACTGTTGACAGTTTTGTTATTAAAGCTTACTATTAAGATAGGGCAATCTTTTCGAAGTTTTCCGCGAATGAAACAGACGGGACCTCAAAGCTTTTACCTTTAAGATATTCTAAAATCCCCGCATCGGTTTTAAAAGAAAATGTAAGCTTATATGAGCAAAGCGCCTGATAGCGCATACCGTATTTCTTGCTGTCGCGGCCGATGCCGTATTTCGAATCGCCCAAAAGAGGGTGTCCCATATGAGCCATATGGGCGCGTATCTGATGGGTCCGCCCTGTTAAAAGCTCGATTTCGAGAAGACTTAAATTTCCCGCCTCTTTTAAAACCTTATACTTAGTAAGGATAGTTTTTTCGCCGCCTTTAGCGGAGATGTTTACTATATTCTTATCCGAGTTCTTAGTTAAAAATGCCTTTAGGGTATCTTCTTTTTTATTAAATTTTCCGAAAACGATGCAGAGATAGCGTTTATCTATTTCTCTTTGCTTGATTTTATCGTTAAGTATCTTTAAAGACTGAGCGTTTTTAGCGGCTATAACAAGCCCCTCGGTATTGCGGTCTATTCGGTTGCAAAGGGCGGGGGCAAAAGAGTTTTCCTTTTCGGGATCATATTCCTTTTTATTATATAAATAGCGCTTTATTCTGTTTATAAGAGTATCAACGCTCTCGTCAGAATCCTCATGCACAATAAGGCCTGCTTCCTTGTTGGTAATTAAAATGTTTTCGTCCTCATAAACAATCGAAAGCTTATCGGGAGCCGAAAGAAAATAAAGGTCGCGATTATGAGAGAAAAATTCATCGTTTATATAAAGCTCTAAAAGGGAGTCCTCTTTTAAAATGGTGTTAAATTCGGTACGCCCCCCGTCAAGCTTTATGCGCTTTAAGCGAATGTATTTATACATTAAGGATTTAGGCAGCAGCGGAACAGCCTTTTCTAAAAACTTATCGAGCCGCTGGCCCGAATCGTTTTTGCCTATAACAAAACTGCGCATTATTAACGCACCTCTTTTCACGAATAGTATAAAACAATTAAAATATACAAAAAGGAGAAAACAAATGAAGATAGTTGCATTAGACCATTGTACGGTTGAAAGGGAAAGGGAGATAGATTGGAGCGAGCTTTTGGCGCTCGGCGAGGTCGAGTTTTACGACCTGCTAACCGATAGCGAGGTAATAGAAGCCGCGGCTGACGCCGAGATTATAATAGCAAACAAAAAGGTTTTTACAAGAGAGCTTATGAGCGCTCTTCCGAAGCTAAAGCTTATCTGCCTTTTTGCAACGGGATACAATAATATAGATATCGAAGCGGCAAGAGAGCTTGGAATAACCGTTTCCAACGCGCCTGGATATTCTACCGATTTTGTAAGCCAGACGGTTATGTCCTTTATTTTATCCTTTACCAATTCTGTAGCCGAGTATAACAAGGATGTCCATGAGGATAAATGGATAAAAAGCAAGACCTTTTCATTTTTTACAAACCCTCTTATAGAGCTTTCGGGAAAAACCCTCGGCATATTTGGCCTCGGCGCTATCGGAAAAAGGGTTGCCTCTTTGGGAGAGGCTTTCGGAATGAATGTTATTGCTTCAACCAGAACTATACCGCAAAACAGCCGATATGAAATCGTATCAAAAGAGGAGCTTTTCAGCCGCTCCGATTTTCTCAGCATACATTGTCCCTTAACCCCCGAAACGGCAGGTCTTGTAAACCGCGAAACGCTTTCCCTAATGAAGCCGACGGCATACCTTATAAATACATCTCGCGGCGGAGCGGTAATAGAAAAGGATTTAGCAGAAGCCTTGAATGAGGGCAGAATCGCGGGCGCGGCGGTTGATGTTTTATCGCAAGAGCCGATGAAAGAGGATAATCCGCTTAGATACGCTAAAAACTGCATTATAACGCCCCATATCGCTTGGGCGGCAAGAGAAACCCGCCAAAGGCTTGTTGGGTTAGTTTCGGAAAATATCCGCGCCTTTCAAAGCGGAAAAGCGCAAAATGTTGTAAATTAAGCTATTTATAGATAGAGTATAGCACCAAAAGGGCTTAAAGCCAAGTGTTTTTTTGAAAATGGCGAGTGAGATAAACATATGAAAAAGCGAGAAAACAAGAGAAAAAGCGAGATTGTTTTAGCTGAATTAAAATTTTTCAAAAAAGCTGTTGACAAAGAAAAGGGTGCGAGTTATAATTTAAAAGCTTACTAAAAGAATTGGAGGAAGAAAAATGTCAACTTATATGCCTAAAGCCGGCGAAATCAGCCGCAAATGGTATGTGCTTGATGCAGAAGGCAAGTCTCTCGGCCGCGTAGCTACCGAAGCTGCAACCCTTCTCAGAGGAAAGCACAAAACAACATTCGCTCCGCATGCAGACTGCGGCGATCATGTTATCATCATCAATTGTGCAAAAGCTGTTTTAACAGGACGTAAACTTGAGCAGAAGTTCTATCGCTATCACAGCGGTTGGATCGGCGGACTCAAGGAGATCCAGTATAAAACCCTTATGGCAGAGAAGCCCGAACTTGCTATGAAAATAGCTGTTGAGGGAATGGTACCCGATACCGTTATCGGCCGTAAAGCTATCACCCGTTTGCATTGCTACAAGGATGCAAACCACGACAACGCAGCCCAGAAGCCCGAAGCTTGGGAACTGTAATTAAAGGAGGAAATTTAATATGTACGATAAGAATCCTTATTTTTACGGAACCGGCAGAAGAAAGCATTCTGTGGCTCGTGTTAGAGTTTACAACGGAACCGGAAAAATTACCATTAACAACAGAGATATCGATGATTATTTCGGTCTTGAAACATTAAAGCTTATTGTTCGTCAGCCCCTCGCTCTTACCGGAACAGAAGGTAAGTTCGACATCGTTTGCAACGTTGCAGGCGGCGGCGTAACAGGTCAGGCAGGTGCAATCCGTCACGGACTTTCCAGAGCTTTGTTGCAGTATGATGCAGAGCTCCGTCCTACCCTTAAAAAGGCAGGCTTCTTAACTCGCGATCCGAGAATGAAGGAGAGAAAGAAGTACGGCTTAAAGGCAGCTCGCCGCGCACCTCAGTTCTCAAAGAGATAATCTGTATTATTTCAAGAACAACAAAAACCCCGAAACCATCACGGTTTTCGGGGTTTTACTTTTGCCTTGTTTTTTGCTTTGGTGCAAACTTGGTGCAAATTATTAAAACCAACTGCCTAACGGAGATTGCAAAGATAGTTTGGTAGCTAACATTTTATTTTCTTCAAACTGCAATTTGCTTATGTACCCATTAGCATATTTATATTCGTTGACATAGTTATATAAGTCATACGCATAATTATCGCCTCTTAAAAAATCAACCCCACTCTTGGGTTCAAGTTCAGTCATCGCAAAATTTTGGATTATATTTAATGCACCGCATTCAATGTTAACATTATTGGTCTTCATCATTTTGCTTATTTGTTTTTCAGACAAACCTCTAACCATCTGTTCGGCATTTGAAAAAATGGGAATAACAACATCTGAAGCCGACGGATATTCCTTTATATATTTCAACATAAATTTTTTGATGTATTCTCGCATTTCACCAACATAATTAGTCTTTTCCCTATTAAAAAAGCCCATTTGATATCCCTCCTGTGTATTTTTAGTTGTTATACCATAAATTCTATAATTTTACAATTAAATGTGTTTATTAAAGGGCATAAAAATACCCAGGACAGCGATACGCGGCAGTAACAAAACCCGTTAATAAACAGGTGGGTGCCCGCCCTCAGTTTCACGCTCCCTTCGTCCGCCGAATTTCGGCGGGAGGTCTGCAATCCCCTGAATCGGAGCAGGGCCCCTTTTTTGTTGCTTGTTGGATTTTTATGCCGCGATTTCCCGACAGCCCCAGGTAAGGTCTTATATTATATATAGGTATTATTCCTCTTCTTCGTCGTCATATTCCTCTTCAAAGCGAGTTAAGAATATGTTTCCGATTCTCTCGTATTCGTCTTCATCGTCAATAGTAGCGAGCAGCTCCTCGCCGTCTTCCTCGACCGATTGTAAAACAACAAGCTCGCCGCTTCCCGAGAGCATATCTTCGGGTGTATTTAAAACGGGAGTGAGGGCATAATAGAGATTGTCGTCCTCTTCATAGGTGTCAAGAATTTCAAATTCTTGCTCGTTTCCTTCGTCGTCGGTTAAAACAACGGTATCTATACCGTAATCTTCATTATTCATAATATATTCTCCTTTACTAACCTTATGGTTTAAAATAGCTACAATATTATGATACATTTTTTATGGTTTTATGTCAACAGAAAAGAAATTATAAAAATTTAAAAAACTTTTAAAAAAGGTATTGACAAGCGGCGATGTATTTGGTATTATAATTGGGCGCCTTTGAAGAGGGCGCGGGAAGTGGACCTTGAAAATTGAACAACGATTTGGAAGGTAAGGAAAAAGGTAGAAATACCAAATAAAAGGACCTTACAATTTCTTGAGAGAAAAACACGCGAAGAAAAAATACGCAAGTGATTCGATGAGAAAAGAGGTCAGGATGATATTTAGCACCGAAAGGTGCCATATATACAAACTATATAAAG
>JAGBHD010000001.1 GCA_018110785.1 Oscillospiraceae bacterium | reverse complement strand
GCCACACCTCGATATTTAGTTGTTTTTTGCGTCCAAAAACTAAAAAATTTTTCAATTGTGGGACAAACTGTGGTCAAATTTATTTTTGACCGCTTTTTTAATTTTTGCGAAGCCTGGAAAACCGCATAAATAAAGGGTTTTCGGGGGTGGCGTTAAATTTTAAGAGTTTTAACTGCTGTGTGCTCCCAAAACTAGTGCGCTACCAACTGCGCGGTAAATACCGCATTGTTTTTAAGACTTATATATTATATATGAAATAAGAAGTTTTGTCAATAGAAAGGAGTAAGCTCAGAGGGTTTCTCTGAGCTTACTTTAGGATAGTTTTGAGTTTATTTTTTTACTAATTGATTTTATGGAAATGTAGACAACTAGCCATATTACAAAATACAATACTACGAAAATAACTGTAAATATAAGCAATATCATAGGCTCGAAAGGTATCCAGGTGTTTATTAGATAACAGAGTAAATAGGCTATATATATAGTTAAAAAATGACACAATAAAGATTTTGCAACAGGCCATTCATCTATTTGATTAAAAATTGTTGCACCTGCTTGTAGAAAAGCAAGAATATATGTTGATATTATACCTAAACAAACCTGTTCACCACTCAAACTAAAATTTGTTAGCGTATTTGATAACACCGCATAAACAATACCTAAAACAACAGGACCTAATCCGCTAAAAGCAAATCCTCTTATCAAAAAACTTTTTAAATATTTATTCATAATTACAGAGCAAACCTTTCTTTAATATTTTTTAAATTTCTTCTTGAAACATAATCGGTATAACCGTTTTTGAATTTAACTACCAATGTTCCTGAAAAAGAAGAGTTAAATTTTTCTATTAATTTTATATTAGCGATACAAGATTTATTTATCTTAATAAAATTTTCGGGGAGTTTTTCTTCTAATTGATAGAGTCGATATTTAAGCTGTAATTTATCTGCTATGGTTGAAGCGTAAATTTTATTATTTTCTACTATAAAGCAATAAATTTCACTTAAATTTAAAACAATAGATTCTTTTTCTTTAAATCCGATTAATTCAATTCTTTCGTTTAAGATAAGTTCTTCGATATCCTTAATTAGTTTTGTCTTTTTATTAGCATAAACCAAAATATCTTCTTCTAATTCAGAATCAATTATAACTTTATAATTCATACAAATCCTCCTTTCAATATCATAATATACTCTGTTTTTTTATATTTCAACAATTTAAAAACTTTCGGTTAGATTTTTAAAGTAAATGGTAAAAAAGCGCCGCAAATGCGACGTCAAATTAAAAAAAGGGCTGATAAAAATCAGCCCAACAAATTAATTTTAACAAAAAATAGAATTACTTGTCAACATGAAAAAATTTAATTCTGTATTATGCATAATTTGAAAATAAAAACTTTATATATTTTTGCGAATTGATTAGTTAGTTTAAATATGATATATTATAATCACAGAAAGGGAATAGAAAAGGTCTTCGAAGAAAATTCCGACACATAGAGGTTATCTCGCTTACGAGATTATTGTAAGAAATGCGTGTTAAAGTTTGGAAATGAAGTTGGCAGACGAAGACCGACAAGACAGCAGAAAGAGAGGTAAATAAAAAGATGCTAGATATCAAGAGTGATCAGAAATGACCCCTTGACCATAAAAAGATGTGTAAAGAAACATCGGTCAAGGGGTTATTTCTATTTTTTCGCCCATAAGGGCTTTTTTTATTTTAAAAATAAATAATTACGAAAGATAGATTTGCAGGCTTACATATCTAAAATAGAAATAATCTCAAATCTCCTCGAAATGGAGAAAGAAAATACTGCTTTTACTTCAAAGCTTCCAGATGAAATTTCAATTACTAAGTACGAAAACTTAACCTATACAAGAACTCAAAACGGAAATGAAGTTAAGGCGATGAAAGGCATTGCTTATAAGAAAAGAGCATGTTGAAAGCGGAAGTGGATAAATATACGAAATAATTCTTAAAAACTAAAAATAACAAGAGTGAGGCATATTTCCTGCTCTTGTTATTGCTTTTATGGCAACATTGTGATATAATTTATCTAATTCAAGAAAGGGGGGATTAAAATGGCATATTATGAAGATCATACTTTTGCCATTTGCGCATATGGCGATTCTCCTTTTTTGGAAGAATGCATTAAATCTTTAAAAAATCAAACAATAAAAAGCAATATAATTCTTGCAACTTCTACACCAAGCGATTATATTAAAAAGCTTTGTAAAAATTATAATATTAAGATATTTATAAATCCCGAATCTAAAGGAATAGGAGAGGATTGGAATTTTGCTATTTCAAAATGCAATACCAATCTTGTTACAATTGCTCATCAAGATGATGTTTATTTAGAAGGATATTTAGAAAACGTTCTCCATTCCTATAATGCTTCAGATAAACAAATACTTATTTATACCAACTATTCGGAAATTATTAACGGAAAAATGGTAGAAAATCGCCGAAATCTTAAGATTAAGCGAATTATAAGCTTAGGTTTTAATAACCGTTTTTTAGGGGATAAAAAATGGTTTAAACGGTTTCTTTTATCTATTGGATCTCCTATAGGTTGTCCCGCTGTAACCTTACAAACAAAACATACGGGAGAAAAACCATTTATAACTGATCATCTTTTTGTTTTAGACTGGTTAACATGGGAAAAACTCTCTCATATAAAAGGGAGATTTGTTTTTATTGACGATATACTAATGCTTCACCGCAGACACGATGATGCGGCTACCAGCAAATATATTAAAAGCGATGTTAGAAAAAAGGAAGACTTAGAGGTTTTACAAAGGTTTTGGTGGAAACCGATAGCTATTTTAATTCAAAAGTTCTTTGCAAAATCATAAAAGGAGAATAGCATATGTTTATTTTTGAACTTATAAAATCTATAGTGCTTGGTATTGTTGAGGGGATAACTGAATGGTTGCCTGTTAGTAGTACCGGTCATTTAATTCTTGTTGAAGAATTTCTAAATTTGAATGTTAGCGAAGAATTCAAGGAAATGTTTAATGTTGTTATTCAGTTAGGAGCAATCTTAGCAGTTATTATTCTTTTTTGGAAAAAAATATGGCCCTTTCAGACTAAAACTAATGGCAGCACTATAAAGAAAGATTCAATAATGCTTTGGTTAAAGATTATCGTTGCTTGTGTTCCTGCTGTAATTTTAGTTCTTTTAGGTCTTGATGAAAAATGCGAACAGCTTTTTTATAAGCCAATCCCCATTGCTTTGGCGCTGATCATTGTAGGTATTGTATTTATAATTGTTGAATATTTAAGAAAGGGAAAAGCTGATAAGAGCGATTCTCTTAACGATATTACCTTTTTGCAGGCGGCTTTAATTGGAATATTTCAATTGGTTGCAGCTGTTTTCCCCGGAACATCCCGCTCCGGCGCTACAATTATCGGCGGACTTTCTTTAGGAGTAAGCAGAGTTACTGCTGCCGAGTTTACATTTGTTCTCTCTATTCCTGTTATGGCGGGCGCTAGTCTTTTAAAACTTCTTGATTTCGGGTTTGATTTTACCGCGCCTGAATTAGTTATTTTACTTGCGGGATTTTTAACAGCGTTTATAATTTCCCTTATCGCTATAAAATTCTTAATGAATTTTGTTAAGCGCCACGATTTCAAAATTTTTGCTTATTACAGAATAGCTCTTGGTATAGCAGTTTTATTGTATTTTTATATAATTAAATAATGAAAAACGGCAGCCCGAACTGCCGTTTTTCATTTAATATAAAAATTGTTTTCCGATATTTCAATACCGCTTGTTGTAGTTATATCTTTAGACGAACTTATAAATATTGCTTCATACCCTGAAAGTGATTCAATTAAGGCTTTTCCGTCTATTTCGCCTAAAAGGAAGCAAACCGTACTTAAAATATCCGCTTCGGTTGGGCTAGGTCCGATTACGGTTACAGCTGATAATTCACTTTCTTTTGGATAACCTGTTTTTACATCAAGAATGTGATGGTATATTTTTCCGTTTTCTTCAAAGAATCTTTCATAGGTTCCGCAGGTTGAAATCGAAGTATTTTCTGCATACAAAACAAAAGGGGAATTATCATCAAAAGGGCTTTCAAGAGCAATTTTATAGGGTTTGTTTTCTTTCGAGCCTATAAGCTGAACATTTCCACCCAAGTTAATAATTCCGCTTTTTACACCTAATTCAGACAAAAGCGTTGCAATTTTTTCAGATATATATCCTTTGGCGGAAGAGCCGGGGTCAAACTTAGCTTCACCTTTTAGGGTAACAAAGCCATTAGTTACGGAAATTTCCGAATTTTTTATATCTTCTAAAGCAGATTTTAAAGCCTTTTCATCAGGAACCGCACCTTGCTTCCATAAGGAAGAAAGACCATATATCGTCGGCTCATATTCTCCATGTGATATTTTCTTGAAGTCTAAACAAATTTCAATAAGCTCTGCGGTTTCTTTAGAAACCTTTATGGGATTTCCGTTTGAATGATTTATTTTATAAATATCGCTGGTTTCATTATCAGGATCAAACGAAGTATCGTATTTCTGAATTAAATTCATAGCTTCCGAAAGATGCTTTGCATCATCACCGTATAATGTTATTTCGCAAAAGGTATCTAAATAAAATCCGCTTATTTGCTGAGCTTTTTGAGGCGCACAAGAGCTTAGAAACAGACTTGTTATTAAAATTATAGATAAAAGTATTTTCTTAATAAAAAACACCTTCTTTCAATAGAAAATTATATTTTACCTCTTTAAAAATGTCAAGAAAGGATGATAAAGATATGAAATATAAAACAAGAAACGATATCATCCTTGTATGCATTTTAGCTGTATTGGCTTCAATTATATTTTTATTTTTACCTAAAGAAAAAGGGGAGACCTTATTAATTTATAAAGACGGAATTTTAATTACAACTTTGAATCTTAATAGTGATGCTAAATATGACATGGAGATACTCGAGGTTATAATTGAAAACGGAAAAGCGTATGTTACTAATGCAGCTTGTCCCGATAAGGTGTGTGAAAATACAGCCCCAATAAAAAATAAAGGAGAGTCCATCATTTGTGTTCCGCAAAAGATAGTTTTGAAAATTGCGGGAAATGAATTTGATGCGGTGATATAAAATGAATATCAAGAAAACTGCATTCTACGGCTCTTTTTTAGCTGTTGCAATAATCCTTTCATATATCGAACATTTAATTCCTCTACCGCTTCCGGTGGGAATGAAAATTGGATTTACCAATATAGTTACAGTATTTTTGCTATATTCGGACCATTCTCGCGGAGCGGCAGTTGTTGCTATATTGAGAGTTCTAATAATAAACTTGCTCTTTGGCTCTATAACAGGCTTTCTTTTTGGGTTCTCGGGAGCTATAATTTCTTTAATCGCTATGCTTATTTTAAAAAACACTAAACTGTTTTCTGTTGTTTCGGTTTCGGCTGTCGGCGGTGTCGTTCATAATTTAGCGCAGGTAGTCCTTTGTATTATTATAACAGAAACATCAGCCGTTATCTCTTATCTTGCTATTCTCATTCCTGTAGGTCTTATTACGGGAATTTTAATAGGATTTATAACTAATTCGCTTTTAAAAACAAAAATTATGCGTGATTTGACAAAACCGTAGTTTTTATGTTAAATTATAATGTAAATCTTTTTATAAAAGAAGGGAAAAACTAAAATGAGAATGGGACCGCCTCCAGGGGCATTAAACGATAAGTTTAAAGAGCCTCTGCCAAAAAATATAAAAGAAGTTCCAGATTACATAAAAAGAGTTGTTTTTGGCTTTTTCAGCCGTTTAATTTATATTTTACGCCTTGTATGGGAAACCAATCATTGGATTTTGCTTATTATGATGCTGCTTTCGCTTTTATCTGGTTTACTTCCTGTTTGGGGTGCTTATATAAACAGCGAAATTCTTAATAAACTTGTTATTGCTTACAATATAAATGTTTTAGGAGCTCAAGGTGTTGATATTTCTGAAGCTCTAAAGGCAATAGCTTTCCTTTTAATTCTCAGGTTTATACAAATGCTTTTAACTAAGGTTGTTTCAAGTGTTAATACTGGTGTTACCAGAATAACAGGCGAGCTTGTTGTTAATCATATTAAACTTAAAATAATGAATAAAGCTAAGGATATTGATGTTGCAAGATTCGATATTCCTGAGTTTTATGAAAAATTTGAAAATGCAAGCAGAGAAGCTGATCATCGCCCGATTCAGATTATTGATTCTGTTTTCACAATATTAAGTACAGCTATAAGCTTGATTAGCTTTATTGCTATTTTATGGTTTATAAGCCCCTTGGTACCGCTTCTTTTAATAATAATGTCTATACCTTCTGCTATTATTAATTTTATCTACCGAAAAAAGAATGTAAACTATATGCGTTTTCGCTCAAAAGACCGCCGCGAAATGGCCTATTTCAGCGATCTTCTCACAAATAAGGATATGGTTAAAGAAATTCGCTTGTTTGGTCTTTCAACAACCCTTATAAATAAATTTAAAGCAATCTTCAAGCATTATTTCAGTGGGTTAAAAAAGCGTATCATAAATGAACAGCTTTGGCATATAGGGCTTTCTATAATTTCAACCGCAATTAATACGCTTTTATTTTTCTATATAGCTTCTCAGGTTGGAACAAGCGGCTTTGAGGTAGGAGATGCCTCTCTTTATACAGGAGCTCTTTCTACAATAGCTACAAGTGTTGCTACAATTATTGCAAGAACGGCTATTGTTTATGAAGGAACTCTCTTTATAAACAATATGATCGATTTTATGAAAGAAAAAAAATCGGTAATTCCTCTTAATCCTAAAAATCCCGAAAAATTATCTCATGGAAAGCATATAATTGAATTTAAAAATGTATCTTTCAGATATCCTGCGACTGAACGTTTAGTTTTGAAAAACATTAATCTTACCATCAGAGAGGGAGAAACTCTTGTTTTAGTTGGTTTAAACGGTGCAGGTAAAACAACCCTTATAAAGCTCTTAACTCGTCTTTATGACCCCTCAGAGGGCGTTATTTTGCTTGATGGGAAAGACATCAGAAGTTATGAGCCGGAAGAACTCTATAAAATATTCGGAATTATATTTCAGGATTTTGGAAAATATGCGGTTTCTGTTAAAGAAAATATAGCATTTGGCGATATTGAAAAAGAAATAGATATGCAAAATATAGAAAAGGCGGCAAAGGAAAGCGGAGCTGATAGATTCATTGATCCAATGCCTGACAAATACGAAACACCGCTTATGCGTATTTTTGAAGAAAACGGAACTGAACTTTCAATCGGACAATGGCAAAAGCTTGCTATATCCCGCGCTTTTTACGGTGAATCCGATATTCTTATTCTTGATGAGCCTACTGCTTCATTAGATGCTATTGCAGAGCAGGAAATTTTTTCTCAATTTGATGCGCTCAGAAAAGATAAAACAACAATATTTGTTTCTCATCGTTTATCTAGCGCTACAATAGCTTCTAAGATAGTAGTTCTCGACGGAGGAGTTATCTCCGAGGAAGGTACTCATAGCGAACTTATGGCAAAAAGAGGAACATACCACAAGCTCTTTACAACACAGGCTAAGAGATATTTTGAGTCTGTTAACAAAGAAGATTTCTAACGGAGAAGAATATGCTTATTTACGAAGAATTATTGCAAAAATTAAAAGAATTAAAGCCCCAGATAGACAATTTAAACGAGGCTCTTAATTTAAAAGAAGCAGAAGCCTTAGTTAAAAAATTGGAGGAAGAATCTTCAAAGGAAGATTTTTGGAGCGATTTACAGCATTCCCAAAAGGTACTTCAAGAAATAAAGGCTAATAAAGATAAAATCGCTGCTTTTAATTCGCTTCTATCTGAATACGATGATGCGGAAGCTATGATTGAAATAGCTGACGGAGAAGAAGATGAATCATATGTTCCCGAAATTTCGGAATCTATCGCTAAGTTAGAAAAAGATATTTCCGAACAGCGTTTAGCAACCCTTTTAAACGGAGAATATGACGCTAACAATACTATCTTAACATTTCATGCAGGAGCAGGCGGAACAGAGGCTCAGGATTGGGCTTCTATGCTTTATAGAATGTATACCAGATGGGCAGAAAGACACGGATTTAAATATAAAATCTTGGATTACCTTGACGGCGACGAAGCTGGTATTAAAAGCGCTTCTATTTTGATTGAGGGTTATAACGCTTACGGATATTTAAAATCCGAGGTAGGAGTTCACAGGCTTGTCAGAATATCTCCTTTTGATGCATCAGGCAGACGTCATACATCTTTTGCTTCTTTAGAGGTTATGCCTGAAATCCCTGATGATGTTGAAATAGATATTAGACCTGAGGATATAAAGGTTGATACCTATCGTTCAAGCGGAGCAGGCGGACAGCACGTTAATAAAACCGAATCTGCCATCAGAATAACTCATTTACCTACAGGAATTATCGTTGCTTGTCAGAATGAGCGTAGTCAGCATCAGAATAGGGAAGTTGCTATGAAGATGCTTCGTTCAAAGCTTGTGGAAATAAAAGAAAGAGAGCATCTTGAAAAGATAGAGGATATAAAAGGTGTTCAGAAAGAAATTGCTTGGGGAAATCAAATCCGCTCTTATGTTTTTATGCCGTATACATTAGTTAAAGATCATAGAACATCTTTTGAAAACGGAAATGTAAGCGCGGTTATGGACGGAGATTTAGACGGATTTATCAATGCATATCTTGTGGCATTAAGCCAGGGGAAGATTATACGATGAAGCGATTAATCGCATATTCTTTAACTCTTTTAATAATGTTCGGTTTTTTAACCTCTTGCAAAAAGCAAAATGACTCCGAATTTATTTATTATCTTGACAAAGAGCCTATAACCTTAGACCCTCAGACCGTTTCAGATAAAAGCGGGGAATTTATGGTTTTAAATCTTTTTGAGGGGCTTCTTTCTTTAACTGAAGATGGCGAGGTAGTACCTGCAGCGGCTGAAAGCTATTCATATGATAAATTAACACACACTTATACATTTTTATTAAAAGATAATCTGTTATGGGCTGACGGCAGAGAGCTTACCTCTGATGATTTTGTTTTTGCTTTCAGACGACTTTTAAGCCCCGAAACAAAGGCTCCTTATGCCGATTTATACTTTTCCATAAAAAATGCTAAAGAGGTTCTATCTGGCGAAAAATTGCCGTTTGAGCTTGGAGTTTCCTCAGAGGGGAAGAATGTTTTAAAAATATCATTATTATCCGAAGATGCAGATTTTTTAAGATATTTAACCTATCCCGCGGCAATGCCTTGTAATGAAGAGTTTTTTCTTTCAACTAAAGGTAGATATGGTTTAGAATATGATGCTGTTTTAACTAATGGTCCGTTTCATATAACAAGCTGGTCGCACAATAGCACAGCTAGTCTTAAAAGAAATGAGAATTACCATCTTTCAGATACAGTTCCTGCCTCTTTAAGTATTGTTATTGATGAAGATAAAGACCTTTCTGCCTCAAGGTTTTCAGAGGATAGTAACGACGCTTTAAAAACAGATGTAATGCAAAATAACTTTACAGATAAAAACAGTAACATTCGGGTAATTCCAAACAATTATACGGGCATTCTATTCAATACCGAAAGTCCCTTTTTCTCAAACAAAGATTTAAGAAAAGCTTTAAGTCTATCATTTGATAGAGAAAGCTATAAAAAAGCGTTACCGATAAATTCTGAAATAGATAATAAGTTTATCTTTTCGGAAAACGCGCTATATTTATACAATCAAGCTTCAGCAAAAGATGCTTTATCTGAAGCAGAACAGTTTATAAAAAAAGAAGAAACCAATAAAATAAAAATTATCAGCCTTGAGGGTTCTAATGATAAAGAACTAATTTCTTATGCTGTTCAGGTATGGCAAAGAGATTTAGGCGTATTTTTTGGAATAACCGAACTATCAGAAAACGATTACAATGCAGCATTAAAAAACGGAGATTATGATGCCGCTATAGTTTCTTATGATGTTAAGCAGGATAACGGTGTAACAATTTTAAACTCCTTCAGTTCTTCTTCTAATTTAAACTATTCTAATTTTAATAATGAAGGATACGATACAACTCTTTTGGATTATAAATCCAGCAATTCTGAAAACGAAGCGGCAGTATATCTTAAATATGCTAAAGAGTATTTGGCAAACGAGGTTATATATATTCCTGCCTATCAAAGTTACTCATATATCTATAAACAGAAAAATATAAAAAATCTTTATTATAATCCTGAATTTTCAATTTTCTACTTTGGAAAAGCGGAGAAATAAAAAATGCGGTAAAATCATCATTTGATTTTACCGCATTTTTTATAGTATTTAATTTTTTATCGGAAATACTATATTTGGTGATTATTTTGAATGGTAGAATTAGTTTTGAAAGTTATAAGATAAGCAAACATTTAAACGATAATATTAATTCCGTTAAATCAATTTTTGAAAATGAGGGAACTCTTGTTTTCAGGAGAGTTACAAGCAAATATATATCTGCCGCCATTTTTTATCTTGATGGTATGGTTGATAATAATCTTGTAGGTCTTAATGTTGACAAAGCTATACTTGAATTTAAAGGCGATCTTAATTCCAAAAGCTTTTTAGAGAGTTTGGTATATCCCGGAGAAATTCGCGAAATAAAAAATTATGATGATATTGTTTCGGGGATTTTAGAAGGGGATACGATAGTTTTTGCTCATTCTTTAGACATTGCTCTTAAGATAAACACAAAAGGATATATGCGCCGCAGTCCGCAAGAACCGCCCAGCGAAGCTGTAGTAAGAGGTCCAAGAGAGGGCTTTATTGAGAATATTATAACAAATACAAGTCTTTTGCGAAGAAAACTTCAAACCAGCGATTTGGTATTTGAAACCTCTAAAATAGGAAACAGATCTAAAACAAGAATAGCAATAACTTATCTAAAAAGTGTTGTTAATGACAAGGTTTTAAAAGAAGTTAGAAAAAAAGTCTCAGAAATAGAAATTGATGGGGTAGTTGATACCAATATTATATCGGAAATTATTCGCTCTGGGCGATTATCTCCTTTTAAAACAGTAGGTACAACAGAGCGTCCTGATGTAGCCGCCGCAAGACTTTTAGAAGGTAAGGTTATTATCATTATCGATGGTTCTCCGGTAGCTCTTTCTCTACCTTATTTATTTATAGAAAATTTTCAGGTTAACGAAGATTATTATTTGAATTTTTATTTCGGAAGTTTTATAAGACTGTTAAGATTTATTTGCTTTTTTCTTACTGTTAGTGTTCCTGCGGCATATATTTCTTTTGTTAATTTTCATTGGTCGCTGTTGCCACCGGATTTAGCATTAAATATTCAAAACGCCCATAAGGAAGTTCCGTTGTCTACCTTTAGCGAATGTATTTTTATGCTTGCGGTTTTTGAGGTAATCAGAGAGAGCGGCCAGAGATTAACAAGCGGATCGGGACAAGCTGTAAGCATAGTTGGTGCATTAGTTGTAGGGCAAGCCGCAGTTGAAGCGAATATCATAAGTGCTCCTATGGTTATTGTTATAGGAGTTACTGCAATAACAGGGCTTGTTAATACTCATATTAATTCCGCCGCAATCATTCTTAGATTTTTTCTTATTGTATTTTCTTCTGTTTTTGGATTTTACGGATTCCTTTTTGCTTGGATTGTGATTTCTATACATCTTCTCAGCTTAAACAGCTTTGGGGTTAGATATATGGAAGATATTCTTTCTCACGAGGAGAACGGCCGAAGGGATTCTATAATGAGATTTCCTTGGGATAAGCTGTATCTGAGACCTTCGTTTATTTATAAAGATAGGGAGAGGGCTGATATAGGTGAAGATTAAACTTCTTTTTTTATCTTTAATCCTACCTTTGTTAACAGGTTGTTTTAACTATCAGGAAATAGAAGACGGTGTAACCGTTTCTGCGATTACCATAGATTTCGGCGATGAATCAAAATACCGCGTTGGAATTGAAATAATAAAAACGGGTGATAACTCTCAAACAGAAACTCAGGTTTTATCCGGAGAAGGGGAGAGTATTCATAGCGCTCTTTATAAAATGATAGGTATGTTAAATAATAATATTTATTTAGGACATTGCGAATCAGTTATACTGAGCAAAGAGGTTGCCGAAAGTGGAATAAATGATATCCTCGAATATTTTATGCGCAACAATGAATTCAGAAAAAATATGATTATTTTTGTAAGTAAAACTGAAAATGCAAGCGAGATACTACAAGGGATTAATGTTAAAAGTCAGATAGTTGGTTATGAAATAAACAACTCGGTTGATGCCGATAATAAACACCAATCAAATACTGTATATTCTCCACTTTACAAGGTTACAAATGCTATTCTAAGTGAAAAAGGTGCAGCATTGGTGTCGGTTATCGAAATTGATAAAAGTGATGATGAGAGCAGATTAAAATTAAACGGCTGCGGCTATTTTTACCGCGATAAATTAGCGGGATTTCTTACAGCGGAAGAAACACAAATTTTGAATATTATCAGAAATGATGCAAACGAAGTAAGGTTAACCTTAAATAAAATGGGAATAACTATTGATAATGCTTCAACATCATTAAAAAAACAAGAAAATAAAATTGTTTTAAGAACTAAAGCTAGAATCGAAATTTTCGAAACCGAAGGTAAAAAAATAACAGATAAGAGCAATCTCGATAATATAAAAGAAGAGCTTTATAAAAGAACAGAAGAATTGATTGAAAAAATGCAAAAAAACAAACAGATAGATGTTTTTAAAGTAGCTACCCTTTTTGACAAAAAAGGAGAAAGCTCACACCAATATTTTAATTCACTTGAAATTAAACCTGAGATTGAATTAAAACTGAAGGGAAGCGGAACTATCAATGAAGAATGATGCCTTGAAACCTTTGCATCTTATTTGCATAACCACCCTTTTTAATACTTCAAGTATTTTAGTTTTTAGAGGATTTACAGAAAGCGGAAATATAAATTGGGTAACACCAATTATTTCAGCAATAGCTGTGTTTATATGTTCTATATCTTTGTTTTCCGTAGCTAACAAATATCAAGGAAAAAATATTTATGAAGTCATAGATACTATTTTTCCCCGTTGGCTATCGTTATTATTAAGTATTATTTATGCTGGTTATGCAATTTATTTATTAGGAAGAATTTTAAAAAATACCGGAATTTTAATAACAAATGTAGCCCTAAATAAGACTCCGCAATTCCTTTTAGAACTTTTCATAATAGCAATTTGTGCATATGCCTTATGGTATGGGGTTTCTGTTTTTGGGAGACTTTCCATCCTTTCATTTGTAGTAACCTTCTTTGCTGTTGGTATAACATTTATTATGAGCTTTTCAAATATCGCTCCTGAAAATTTTTTACCACTAATTCCGAACAGCTTTGAATCCGTTATATCAGATAGTTTTTCGTTTTTTGCTATTCCCTTTGCGGAAAATATTCTATTATATAATATTTATTCGGAATCTCAAAAACCCAAAAAATCTTTGCGGTATTTTGCTATAGGGTTGTCGGTAGCAACTCTAGTTATAAGCGCGGTTTCTTTTCTTACCTTATCAGTATTAGGGTTAGGTACGCTTGAAAATCTGTTTTATCCTTTCTATACTACGGTTTCTGTAATAAAAAACGGAAGCTTTTTTTCGAGAATGGAGGTTTTTATAAGCGCATCGCTTATCTTAAATCTTTTAACTAAACTTTGTGTATGTTTTTATGCCGCGCTTGGGTTTTTTAATCATTTTAACGTTTTTAAGAAAAAAAGCATATGCTATTTTTCTGTTGCAATTTTATCAATGGTAGTTTCTCTAACTTTACCATCAACTAATGAGGAAATGAAGAATAATTTAGAAATTTATAAAATGTGGGCACCTTTTATTCAAATATTAATTCCTATTACAATTATTGTAGGAATCCTTATAAAAAAGCGACTAAAAACCACAAAAAATCCGAATTCGTAAGAATTCGGTGTTTTTTTATTCAAAACATCTTGATATAAGCTCCAAATTTTGATATTATATTACCAAATGAAGGGAGAGCGTTATATGAGTCAAAATCTGTATTTAGCAGTAGATCTCGGAGCTTCCAGCGGACGATTTATTTTAGGTGAAAAAAAGAATAATAAAATCGTTACCGAAGAGGTTTACCGTTTCGAAAACGGTATTACAGAAATAGAGGGAAGCTTATGTTGGGATATTGATGCTATATTTAACCACATAATAGAAGGATTAAAGCATTGTAAAGACATAGGAAAAATTCCCTCATCGATGGCTATAGATACATGGGGTGTCGACCATGTAATCCTTGATAAGGAAGATAAGATTATCGGAAAAAGCTACGCTTACAGAGATAGCAGAACTAACGATATACCTGCTAAATTTTTTGAAAAAATGAGTGAAAAAGAGCTTTATGAGAGAACAGGCTGTCAAGCAAGCTCAATAAACTCTCTTTTTCAGCTTTATGAAACTTCCCTTAACAGAAATAATGATATTAAATCGACAAAATCTTGCTTAATGGTTCCCGAATATCTTAATTTCCTGCTTACGGGCATTAAGAAAAACGAGTTTACTGAGTGCTCAACCTCAAATATGTTAAATATAAAAACAGGGGATTGGGACGAAAAGGTTATTTCAATTCTCGGATTTAATGAAGATGTCTTTAAAAAACCTTGTATGCCTGGCGAAAAGGTTGGTCCCTTTACAGATAAAATAGCAAAAGAGGTTGGTTTTTCAGCAGATGTTTATCTCGCTGCAAGCCACGATACAGCTTCGGCTGTTCTTGCCGTTCCATCAATGAGCGATGATATCGTTTATATAAGCAGCGGTACTTGGTCAATTTTCGGAATTGAAACTGAAGCTCCTGTAATTTCCGAAGAAGGCTTTAAAGCAGGTTTTACAAACGAGGGCAGTTACGGCGGAAAAAACCGTTATCTAAAAAATATAAACGGACTTTGGTTTGTTCAGTCGGTAAGAAGAGAACTCGGTAAAAAATATTCCTTCGGCGAACTTGCCTACTTAGCTAGAGAAAACGCTGATTTTTCATCTGCAATAGATGTTTCGGATCCTCGTTTTATTGCGCCCAAAAGTATGATAGATGAGATAAAAGCATTCTGCAAAGATAAGGGAATGGAAATTCCTGAATCTATTGGAGAGGTTATGCAGACTATTTATGCGGGTCTTTCCAACGAATATAAAAAGTGCTTTGATTTACTTAAAAACATAACCAATCGCAGTTTTAATGCTATCCACATTGTAGGAGGCGGTAGCAAAGACGATTATTTAGATGAACTTACCGCTAAAAAATGCTCAGTTCCTGTTTTCGCAGGGCCCACAGAATGCTCTGCAACGGGAAATCTTTTAGCTCAGATGATCGCTTTTGGCGAATTTTCTGGTGTTAGGGAGGCTAAAAAGGCTGTTGCAGATACTTTCACGCTTATTAAATACGAAGCTTAAATTTATTTTATATATTGAAAGGTGATTTATTATGAAAATTACAGACACATAAGTTATGAGCGGTTTTATTCGCTTATGCAACGACGGTTGGACTCAAGGTTGGCACGAGCGAAATGGCGGTAACGCTACATACAGAATGAAGCCTGAAGAGGTTGATTCTTGCCGTCCTTTCTTTATAGAAGGCGGGGATTGGATTGCTCTTGATGTTGAAATGGAAAATTTAGCAGGAGAGTATTTCATTACAACCGGAACGGGAAAACATTTTAACAATGTTATCTTAGAGCCTGAGATTTCTCTCGGAATTACAGAAATTAACGAAAAAGGTAATGCATACCGCATCGTATGGGGATTAAACAACGGAAAAGATCGTCCTACCAGCGAATTTCCGACCCATCTTTTAAACCACTCTATTAAAAAAGCCGCCAATCCCGAATACAGAATGATTTATCACGCGCATCCCATTCATCTTATTGCATTAACATTCGTTCTTCCTTTGGAGTCTAAGGCATTTACAAAAGCTCTTTGGAAAACTATGACTGAATGTCCTATCATTTTCCCTCACGGCATCGCCGTTCTTCCTTGGATGGTTCCCGGTGGAGTTGAAATTGCAAAAGCCACCAGCGCTTTAGTAGGAGAGTTTGATGCCGTTGTTTGGGCACATCATGGTATTTTCTGCATGGGAACTAATTTCGATACAACCTTTGGCCTTATGCATACCATAGAAAAATCCGCAGCAATTTATATGGACATTCTCCATACAGGCAAACCCATTCTTCAGACAATTTCTGATGAACAGCTTTTGCAATTAGAAGAACCTTATAATGTTAAATTAAATCGAGACTTTATCGACTAAATCAATTTACCGCCACTTTTTCTATATAAAAAGTGGCGGTATTTTTTTGTTCTATTATCCTTTTAGAATCAATATATATGAAAAGAAAGGAAGGGAACAAAATGAAATGGACAAGTAAGATAACTGTTTTATATCAATTAGGTCTTTTTATCTTAGCAGGTTTGGTTACGGGAAGCATATCGGGCTTTACTATGGCTTTAGAAGACGAATCGGTAGGGAAATCCATAATTTATGCTTTCGTAAATTTGAAAGCAACAGGGAACTTTTTTGAACTGATGTACTATGGTTTTTTACCTACTTTTTTAATTCTTGTTTTTTGTTTTTTTAACGGGTTCTCGGTATTAGGCGGTTTTCTCCGTTGGTTCTGCGCTTTTTGTTGGGGAACTGCTATAGGATTTATTGCTACTATGCTTTTTAAGGTATATACAAATGGATTTTCATACGCTTCAATTATTTTTTTACCGTTTTCTATCTTATTTTCTCTCATAGTAACCTTATCTTTAAGAGAAGCACATAAACTTTCTAAAAATTGTTATAATATTCTTTTCGGCGAGAATTTACCGGAAAACAAAGAACGTCTCTTTAAGGAATATCTTGTTAAACTATTATTGCTTCTGGCGGCAGGATTAATTATATCCGCTATTGACGCTGTAATTAATTGTTTATTTTTTGATTTTTTTAAACTTTATATTGAATAATTAACTCAATAATGATAAAATATAGTTATCTTAAATTGAAAGGTAACTAAATCTAATGGCATTATATAACAGATATATGAAAGATGGTCCAGGAGTTAGAAAAGATGCTCCTAAAAAGAAGGCTTTTTTTGCATTTTTTGATATTTATATTAAGCGTTTTTGGAAGCTTATTGAGCTTAATTTGCTTTATTTTATATGTTGTATTCCCATCATAACAATTGGTCCTGCAACCGCGGGATTTACTTATGTTCTCAGAAATTGGGCAAGAGATGATCATGCCTTTTTATTGTCGGATTTTTGGGACGGCGCTCGTAAAAACTGGAAACAAGCCTTTACGGTATCTTTGATTCAGCTTTTTGTTATCGTTTGCCTCATTTTCGGAATACTTCAGTTTAATCCAAATGATACATTCTTTGTTATTTATTTTGTTGTTGCAGTATGCATAAACGTTCTTTTCTCTATGATGATGCTTTATGTTTATCCGATGATGGTAACCTTTAAATTCAACTTAAAACAGCTTTTTAAAAACGCTTTCATATTTGCGAATATTGGTATTAAGACCAATATTATCACCTTGCTTTTAATTATTATTTTAACTGTTCCTTTTTTTATTTTGTTTTGGTTTTTCCCATTTATTATTGTTTTATTGCCTACCATATTACTTTCAACTATAGGTCTTATAATCAATTTTAATGTTTATCCTTATCTTGAGAAATATATTATTGAGCCTTATTATAAAGATCATCCCGAAGAGCGCAAAGAAAGCTCAAACGAAGAATCTTTGTTTAATGATGAAAGAATTATAAAAGGTGGGGGAGAAGAAGAAAATGAATGATATAGTTAGGGATTCTACCGCAAAGTTAGGTTTTAGGGTTTTAAAAACTACGATTGCGACTATTTTTCTCTGTCTTTTAATGAATGTTTCTTTTGGTGTTTTAGCAACAATTGCAGGAAATTTAGGTCTTTTAAATCAGATATTTAATATTTTGCTTTCTGTTGTTATGCTATTTGGAATTCTTTGCGATAGCGGCAACAAAGATATCAATCTGCAGTCTTTCGGTAAAATAAAAATAAACTACAGCAGAGGATTTATTGCGGGATTATTTTCTTTAATTCCATTTTATGTAATTTCATTACCCGTTTTAATTATGAAGGTAGTAGGAAGTGAATTGTTTTCTTCCTATCTGAAAGTAGCTCGCCTTTTGAATGCACCTTTTACCGTAATGTTTCAAAACATTTTTATTGAAACAGAAATTCAAAATGTTTCTTACGGGGAAATCTTACTTTTATTTGTAATTCCTATTATTTTTGTTCTAATTTGTGGTATTTCATACATTCTGGGAACTAAGAAAATTTCATTTGGGGATAAATTAATATATAAAAACAAATAAAACTATAAGCTTCAATCATATATTTATATGGGTGAAGCTTATGTCATATAAACTTAAAATTTCGCTATCTCTTACTGTTTTTATTTGCTTTATATTCTCGCTCCTTTTAAGTCGTGGATTCCCTTTGAGTTTTATAATTTCCTCCGTTAACCCCCAAACAGAACTTCCGCTTATTATAATCGATGCAGGTCACGGTGGAATTGACCCAGGAGCTATTTCCGGAGAAATATTCGAAAAAGATATTAATTTAGAAATTGCGATTAAGTTTAGAGATTTTTGCCAATGCTTTGGATATAAAACCTTAATGATTAGAAGCGAAGATGTTTCGATTTATGATAAATCAACTGATGGTATTCACAACAAAAAGGTATCCGATCTCAAAAATCGGGTAAAAACTGCGAATTCATATGATAATGCAGTTTTAATAAGTATTCATCAAAACATGTATGGCGAGTCTAAATATTCTGGCACACAGGTTTTTTATGGTAAAAATGAAAACAGTAAAATTTTAGCGGGTTTTATACAATCAACAGTTGTAGATTATTTGCAAGCAGATAATAAACGGCAAATAAAAAAAGGTAATGGTCTCTTTATTTTAGAAAACACAGAAATTCCCGCAGTTATGGTTGAATGCGGGTTTATGTCAAATCAAGAGGAATTAAAAAAACTGACCGATAAGACATATCAGAAAGATTTTTCATGCGCTTTATTGGTAGGAATATTAAAATACATAGAGGAGCAAAACGGATATGGCAGGAAAACTTAAAACCTTTTATGTTTGTTCTCAATGCGGATACAAATCTAATAAATGGGCAGGGAAATGTCCTGAATGCGAAAGCTGGAACAGTTTTAACGAAGAGGTTGTATCGGATACTCCCGCATTAAAAAATAATACTGCTGCTTTCACCGGAGCAAAAGCTAAAACGCCTTTATCGGTTAATTCTATTGAGGTTAATGATGAGGTAAGATATAAAACAGGGATAGGCGAATTTGACCGCATTTTAGGCGGCGGTTTAGTTAAAGGCTCCATAATTTTGCTTGGCGGAGAGCCCGGTGTTGGTAAGTCAACCTTAATCCTTCAGATTTGCGAAGCTTTATCAAAGGATAAAACTATTCTTTATGTTTCAGGAGAAGAATCTTTAAGCCAATTAAAGCTTCGTTTTAACCGACTTAAAATAAAAACCGACAATCTATATGTTTTAACCGAAACAGATGTTGAATCCATTATTGACACTGCGACAGTTAAAAAACCTGATATTATGATAATAGATTCCATACAAACAATGAATTTGTCAACTGTTAATTCATCTGCAGGCAGCGTTTCTCAGGTTCGCGAATCAACTAATGCTTTTATGCATTTAGCCAAGAGCGAGGATATCTCAACTATCGTTATAGGCCATGTCAATAAAGATGGTCTTATAGCGGGGCCAAAGGTTTTAGAGCATATCGTAGATGCTGTTATTTATTTTGAGGGCGACAAAAACTTTGGATTTAAGATTTTGCGCGCCGCAAAAAATCGTTTCGGCTCAACAAACGAAATCGGTATTTTTGAGATGTCTGATACAGGTCTTGTAGAGGTTAAAAACCCGTCTGCATCGCTTTTGGAAGGAAGAATGGCAAACATCTCAGGCAGCTGCATAGCTTGCGCTATGGAGGGCTCCAGACCTATTTTAGTTGAAATTCAGGCATTGGTTTCCAAATCGGGGTTTGGTCAACCCAGAAGAGTTTCTGTCGGATTTGATTACAACAGAATGAATTTAATTCTAGCGGTTTTAGAAAAAAGAGCAGGATTTTTCTTTGGAAATCTTGATGTTTATATAAATGTAGTAGGTGGACTAAGGTTAGATGAGCCGTCTGCCGACCTTCCTGTTGCTATGGCTTTAATTTCTGCCATTACTGATAAAACAATACCAGATAATGCTGTTGCTTTTGGCGAACTTGGTCTTTCAGGAGAAGTTCGCACTGTAAATGGCATTAATTTGCGTATAAAGGAAGCTCAAAGAATGGGCTTTAATAAGATTTATATGCCTTCGCAGGCTATAACTTCAAAAGATGAATCAGATATTAAAAAAATTCGTCATATAAGGGAGATAAAACTTTAAATGGCATTTTTAAACTATCCAAATCTTCCGATTAATAAAGTTACCGATGTAGCAGTTAATGGAAGGGAATTGGATGTTATTGAAGGTCTTAAAAATCTTGGTATAACAGTTTATCCCATTTCCGAATCCGATTTTATAGAAAACAAAATCTCATCACACGCTGATATGAATATTTTATATCTCGGAAATGGCAAATATTTGGGTTATGAGGAGATTTTACCTAAAGAATTTACATTTGTTCCGGAATCTACGCCTGAGAAACCGAATTACGAAAAGTCAACAAAACTGAACTGCGCTTTAATTGGTAAATATTGTATATATAACCCTAAAACAGCATCAAAAAACATACCATTTGATAATTATACGCTGATTTCTGTAAATCAAGGCTATAGCAAATGCTCTGTGCTTGTTATAGATGAAGAATCTATTATTACAGCCGATAATGGTATAGCAGAAATGTCAAAAAAAACAGGATTAAACGTTTTAACTGTAAATCAAACAGAAGTTTCTTTAAAGGGATATCCTAACGGGTTTATAGGTGGTATCGGTGGAAAACTAGAAAAATCAATCTTAGGTATTGCAGGAGAAATAAAATATTTATCCAATAATAAAGAAATAATTCATTTTTGCAGAAACTGTGGAGTTTACATAGAAAGTATTTGCGGGGGAAAAATTAAAGATATTGGCGGAATAATTCCATTAAAAGAAACCGACTATTAAATTAGTCGGTTTACTTATTAATATAAAAATAGCCAAAACCTTGATTATAAAAGCTTTGAAACCTCCCCTCAATTTCATTAAATTTTAATTTAGCGAAATTGGAGTGATTGGATTAGGGGTTATAATAGCTGTACTTCCGTTGCTCTCCTTTAAATAAAAAATACCAAAAACTAATTTTTATTAGTCTTTGGTATTTTTTATCTTTTAAAATAACGATATTTGATTTGATTTTGGTAAATCGCTTAATGCTCCTACCGATTCTAAAGTTTCCAAAATTGTTTTTGAAATACCCGGTATTAATTGCATTTCTTCTATAGAAGAAAATTCTTTATTTTTTGCTGCAGCGGCTAAAGATTTTGCGGCGCTTTCTCCAAGACCTTTAATAGCAGTAAGCGGAAGACGGATATTCTCCCCTTCTAGGGTATATCTAGTTGCATCAGATTTATAGATGTTTACCGGTAAAAATTTAATTCCACGACAAAACATTTCGTTTATTATCTGAGTTGTTGTTATTTCGTCCTTAGTTTTAGCTGTAGCTTGAAAAGACGGTATTTGAGAAAGCTCTTTTATTCGTTCCTTAGCCTTTTCCGATGAGCCTGAAACCGCAACATCGTAGTCATACTCGCCACCTTTAACGGTAAAATGAGTAGCATAGAACTCTTTAGGGTAATAAACCTTAAAATAAGCTAATCGGATACTTGCTATATCATATGCTGCTGCATGGGCTTTCGGGAACATATAAGAAATCTTATAGCAGCTATCGATATACCAATCAGGTACACCGCAGCTCTTCATCGTTTTAATATGTTCTTCTGTAAGTAGTTTTTTAGCGTTACCCTTACGGGTTATCTCCATAATATCAAATGCCATTTTATTAGGTACACCCTTTTTAATCAGATATACCATAATATCATCACGAGTTCCGATAACTTCGGAAATCGTACATATTTTATTTTTAATTAATTCTTCTGCGTTACCGTTCCATACATTTGTTCCATGAGAAAGCCCCGATATCTGCAATAAATCGGAAAATGTTTTCGGTCTTGCTTCTTTCAGCATTCCTCGAACAAAGTTAGTTCCGAATTCAGGGAGAGCAAATGTTCCAGATTCAGAGTCTATTTGCTCAGAAGTAACTCCTAAAGCCTTTGTGTCGGTGAAAAGGTCAAACACTTTACTATCATTCATAGGAATATCTGTTACAGAAACACCTGTTGCATCCTCCAAATGTTTATACATTGTAGGAACATCGTGTCCAAGCTCATCAAGTTTTAGTATCGTATCGTGTAAAGAGTTGAAGTCGAAATGAGTTGTTACTATTCCCTTTTCATTAGAATCCGCAGGATGCTGAACGGGGGTGAAATCATACACCTCATAATTACTCGGTATAACAACCATTCCTCCCGGGTGTTGTCCTGTTGTTTTCTTAACATCGATACATTTTAAAGAAAGACGAAGCATTTCGGCTTTAGGGATAGTTTTATCTCTTTCTTCAAAATATTTTGAAACATATGCATAAGAGGTTTTATCTGCAAGGCCGGAAATAGTTCCTGCTTTAAAAACATTTTCCCTGCCGAACAGTTCTTCTGTATATTGATGGGCTCTCGATTGATATTCACCCGAGAAGTTTAAATCGATATCGGGACTTTTATCTCCGTTAAAACCTAAGAAAGTTTCAAACGGGATATCATGTCCATCTTGTTTATATAGGGTTCCGCAAACAGGACAGGTTTTGGATGGTAAATCAAAACCTGAACTAAAACCCTCAAAAGGACCGAAATCACTATTTCTGCATTCAGGACAGTGGTAATGCGGCGGAAGCGGATTTACCTCTGAAATACCTGCCATTGTAGCAACAAAGGATGAGCCTACCGATCCACGAGATCCTACTAAATAGCCATCAGAAACAGATTTTGAAACAAGCTTTTGGGCTATCATATAAAGAACCGCAAATCCGTTATTTATAATTGAATCCAATTCCCTGTTCAGTCTTTTTTCTACTATTTCAGGAAGAACATCACCATAAACTTCATGAGCTTTTTCGTGAGTAATTCTTCTTAAATCTTCTTCTGAGCCTTCAATATAAGGCGTATATGTTCCTTTAGGAATAGGAAGAATTTCGGGAGATACCATATCGGCTATTTTCTTTGGATTAGCTATTACCGCTTCATATGCCTCTTTTTCGCCGAGATAGGAAAATTCTTCAAGCATTTCCTCCGTAGTTTTTAAATAAAGCGGCGGTTGGTTATCAGCATCAGCGTAGTTATGCATTAAAATACGACGATAGATTTCATCTTCCGGATCAAGAAAATGAACATCTCCCGTTGCAACAAGTGGTTTATTCAGTTTTTTAGCTATTCCTGCAATTGTTTTATTAAGTTCCTTAAGTCCATCATCACCCTGAACGGCGCCGTTTCTCTTTAAATAAGCGTTATTACCAATAGGCTGAATTTCAAGAAAATCATAGAAAGACGCTATCGATAATAAATCGGGATAGTTTTTTTTCTGAAGTACGGCATTAAAAAGCTGACCTGCCTCACAAGCAGAGCCAACTATAAGTCCTTCCCTATGCCTCATAAGCAAACTTTTAGGGATGCGGGGTTTAGAATAAAAATGGTCCAAATGAGCAAAAGAAACCAGCTTGTAAAGGTTTTTAAGCCCTGTCTTATCCTTTACAAGTAAAATAATATGGTATGTTTTTTGGTCTTTTTTCGATTTATTGAATGAATAGTTTATATCTGATACTTTTTTCGCGCCTACAGAGTCAAGACGATCGAGCATCTTTAAAAATATCTCAGCTAAAACATTTGCATCATCTAAAGCCCTATGATGATTAAAATCAGAACATTCGAGGTGCTCTGCAACTGTATCGAGCTTATAGTTTTTTAAAGAAGGATAAAGAGCCTTTGCTAAAGGAAAAGTATCAATACTGCAAGGGGTAAAATCTACATTACATCTCTTTGCAGCTTCATATAAAAATCCTATATCAAAAGAAGCATTATGAGCTACTAACGGTGTTTTAGAATCCCAAAAACTGAAAAAGGCTTCTAATGCTTGCTTTTCGGAAGGCGCATCTTTTACCATTTCATTTGTTATGCCTGTAAGCTCTGTTATTTTTTCTGAAATGGTTTTTTCGGGATTAACAAAGGTGGAAAAACGTTCAACTATTTCACCGTTTTTAATCTTAACTGCACCTATCTCGGTTATTTTTTCATATGCAGAAGAGAGTCCGGTTGTTTCTAAATCAAATACTACAAATTCACCATCAAGAGGACAATCCGTTTCATTCTTGACGGCATCAATTGTATCAACAAAGAAATAACCCTCAACTCCATATATAATTTTAAAGTCAGGGTTTTCTTTTCTGATTTTACCGCAAGTTTTCATAGCTTCAGGAAATGCCTGAACAACACCATGGTCGGTTATAGCAACAGCGCTGTGTCCGAATTCATGGGCGCGATATATTAATTGTTCTGCAGTACATACTGCATCCATAGCAGACATTTTTGTATGCGCGTGAAGCTCTATACGTTTTTCGGGAGCATTGTCTTCCCTTTTGGTTATTTTAGGTTTTTCGCAAAGAGAAATATCAAAGGTTCTGATTACAGTTTCCTTATCGTATTTATCGTATGACGCTTCTCCATAAGCGCATATATAACTACCGCTTTTAAGCTGAGATAAGGCTTCGGCTTTTTTCTCATCTGCAAACACCTTTAAGGAAATAGAGATTGAGCCATCATATATGTAAAATGTAAAAATAGTTTTTCCTGATGACGTATCTTTAGAATCGGTAAAAAATATTTCACCCTCTACGGCAACTCTTCCTGAATACTCAGATACTTCTGAGATTTTAGTAATCGGAGCTTTTATTGCCTTTCCGATAATTATATCGCCATCTTTAGTGGTTGATGAGGTTACCTTTTTAGTTTCTTTTGAACGGGTTTGTTCGATTTGCTTATGAGCTGCCGCTGTAACTGTATCTATACTTTCTTTTGCAGCTTTCAAATAATCTATTTCTTGAATATTTCCTTCGGAAAAGCTAAAAGAATATATTTCTCCGAACATTTCATTAATTTTTGATGCTAATATATTGGGAAGGCCTATTCCCTTTAAAAGCGAAAGGCCGCCTCGATGCAATATAATTGATATTTTTTTGGAGTTATGATCTATAGAGATTTCACAATCATCAAGAAATCCATTTATCGCCGGAAAATCGCGCTTTATCAGTAAAATAAAATCCGATAAAAAGGCTTCATTCAAGAGATTTTCGGGGAAAATAGGTGAAAAGGAGATGGACTTTACACCCAAAACAAGTGCAAAATCTTCTTTAAATTTATTAATTTCAAAAAAATTTATAGTATTACTATAAGATGCCTTTATTTGAAGCTCAGATTTCTCTTTATTTACAGACAGCTCCATTATTTCTCCGTCTGAAATTGAGGGAAAATCTGATATATTCAGTTTAAACAATTCCCCTATTTTTTTAGACATAATTTTCTCCGTTACATTTTGTCAATCTCTTTAATTAATTCTTTCTCTATATCCGATTCATTTACAGTTTTAACTATTTTATCTTTTTTAAATATTACAGCCTTACCATCTCCGCCTGCTATACCTATGTCAGCCTCTCTAGCCTCTCCAGGTCCGTTTACAACACATCCCATTATAGCAACGGTAATATCCTTATTAATATTTTCAATAGCCGCTTCTACCCTTTTCGCTAAAGAAATTAAATCGATTTTTGTTCTTCCGCAGGTAGGACAGCTGACAATTTGAGGACCATATCCTTTAAATCCTAAGCCTTTAAGAATTTTTCTTGCCGCAATTACCTCTTCTACGGGATTCTCGGTTAAAGAAACTCGGATAGTATCTCCTATACCATCATTTAAAAGCGAACCTATTCCTATAGCTGATTTAATTATCCCCATCTCGCGTGTTCCTGCTTCGGTAACTCCTAAATGCAAGGGATAATTGCAGCGCTCGGCTATAATACGATAGGCGTCTATCATAAACGAAACAGAAGATGATTTTAAGGATAAAACTATATCATCAAAATCAAATTCTTCTAAAAGTCTAATATGGGAATATGTACTTTCTGCTAAGGCTTCGGGCGTAGGAGAGCCATACTTCGAGAGAATATCTTTTTCTAAAGAACCAGAGTTAACACCTATTCTTATAGGAATATTCTTTTCATTGCATTTTGAAACTACCTGTTTTACTCTGTCTTTATCCCCTATATTTCCCGGGTTAATTCTTATTTTATCTATTCCTGCATCTGCAGACGCTATAGCTAAGCGATAATCAAAATGAATATCAGCAACCAAAGGAATGTCAATGCTGTTTTTTATTTCATATATAGTTTTTACGGCATCTATGTCAGGAATTGTAAGGCGCACGATATCGCAACCTGCATTTTTCAAGCGAGCTGTTTGCTCTATGCAAGCTTCTATATTATGAGGATCGGTATTAAGCATTGACTGAACGGCAATTTTATTACTTCCGCCTATCTTAATTTTTCATATTTTAACTTCCTTTGTTTCTCGTCTAATCATTTATTTCTCCTAAAAAAGCTTTAAAATATCATTATAGGTCGCAAAAACCATCAAGAGCATTAAAAATGCAAGACCTACAAGGTTAATTATTGTTTCTGCTTTTTGATTTAAACGTTTTCTTGTAATCATTTCGCCTATCAAAATAAATATCTTGCCACCATCTAAAGCGGGTAAAGGTAAGAGATTGAATACACCTACATTTATGGTTATAAATGCTACAACATTTAAAAGACTATCGAAGCCATACGATGCGGCTTCGCTTATTACGGTTGTAACTCCGATAGGTCCCGAAAGCTCGTTTATACTATAATGGCCGCGAATTAAATCAACTAATGAAAGAAAAACAAGTCTTGCATTTGAAACTGTTTGGGTTACAGACTCCTTTAAAACAGAAAGCACTGTTTTCTTCTCTCCGAAAATCTTGAAATCTAAAGATATCTTTTCTTTTCCAGTCTCATCTGTAACGGTTGTTATGGGTATAGAAGTTATTTCGAGTTTTTCCCCATTTCTTTTTACAACCATATCAACGACTTTATCGCTATCACGCGAAAATTCATAGACAACATCGTTGATAGAATATATTTTCAGATTGTTTACCGATATTATTTCATCTCCAACCTGAAGCTTTTCTGCCAAAGCGGAGCCTTCTGAAAAGGTTGCAATGACTTTAGTTGGAACTAAATTAGAGTAAGCCGTTGTAAGAACTACAAGTATAATAAAGCCCAAAATCAAATTCATAACAGAGCCGGCTAAGCAAACTAATAAACGCTGATATGCAGGTTTTTTAGAGAAGGCTCTGTCATCACTACTTTCTTCGTCCTCCCCTTCCATAGCTACAAATCCGCCTATAGGAAGAGCTTTGAGCGAATATTTAGTTTCGCCTTTTCCGAAAGAAAAGATGCTCGGTCCCATTCCGATAGCAAACTGATTTACTTTGAATTTAAAAGCTTTTGCAACTAAGAAATGACCGAGTTCGTGGACAAAAATAATAACTCCGAAACAAACTAAAGCAATTAAAATAGTAACAATTATATTCATAAATTCTCCCTTACAAATCTTTTGGCTTCTTCTGTTATGTAATATATGTTATCAAGTGTGTAAGGTATGTTTACATTTAAACTTTCCGCTGCTGCCGTAATAAGCTTCGGAATGTCTGTAAATTTGCATTTTCCACTTAAAAAAGATGCAACGGCTTCTTCGTTAGCACCGTTTACCAAAGCAGGATATAATCCACCCTTTTTCATTGCATTTATGCAAATATCAAGACACGGGAAGCTTTCCCTATCAGGCTTATAGAAGGTTAAAGAAGGATAATCCGAAAAACTAAGAGGCTTAACAGAGCAGTTTTCTCTATCTGGATAGGTTAATGCTAATTGAATTGGAATTCTCATATCGGGAACACCAAGCTCTGCTATAACTGCGTGGTCAGAAAGCTCTATCATCGAATGAACTATACTTTCACGGTGAACTACAATATCTATTTTTGATACATCCATATTAAAAAGCCAAGCCGCTTCGATAACTTCAAGCCCTTTATTCATAAGGGTTGCAGAATCTATAGTTATTTTATTTCCCATACTCCAATTAGGATGATTAAGAGCATTTTCAACAGTTACATTTTCGAGTTCTTCAAAGGTCTTTCCAAAAAATGGTCCACCTGAAGCAGTTAAAATTATTTTATTTACATCTTCTTTTTTTCTGCCCTCTAAGCATTGGAAAATAGCAGAATGTTCGCTGTCAACAGGAAGAATTTTAACACCCTTCTCTTCTGCTGCTGTCATAACAAGTTTTCCGCCTGCTACAAGGGTTTCTTTGTTTGCTAAAGCAATATCCTTACCTGCTTCAATCGCGGCAAGTGTAGGCTTTAAGCCGACCATACCAACAACAGAATTCAAAAGAATATCGTGCTCACCATCGGCAGCAACAGAAAGCAATCCTTCTTCTCCCGATAAAACTTCTATATTAGTTCCTGAAAGCAAGGCTTCTAAATCAGCTTTAAGCTCAGTATTATAAATACAAACCTTTTTAACAGAAAGTATTTTAGCCTGCTTTGCTAACATGGAAATATTATTTCCTGTTGCCAAAGCAGTAACAGGAATACCTTTTTCTAAGCATATGCTAACAGCTTGAGTTCCGATAGAACCGGTTGAGCCTATAATTGCAACTTTTTTCATATTTTCACCGTTTTTTATACAAATACACCACCCGAAATCGGATGGCGTATATTTTTTTAAATTTTAATAATAGGCGCTAAAGTAATTATAAAATATATTAACGGAAGAACAAAGAGAATGCTATCAAATCTATCCATAACTCCGCCGTGTCCCGGCATTATGTTTCCATAATCTTTAATTCCATATTCTCTTTTTATAACCGAGGCGCTTAAATCTCCTATCATACCTAAAATTGATGCGATAGGTGCAATAATAATAAGGATTATGTAATTAACTTTTATATCGGGATAAATAGCGCTGAATATGGCTGCTATTAAAAGATAAGAAATTATTGCAGAAACTAATCCTCCAACCGCGCCTTCTATAGTTTTCTTAGGACTAATTTCAGGGCAAAGTTTATGCTTGCCGATTGCCAATCCCGTAAAATAAGCGCCCGTATCGCTTATCCAAGCTGCAGCAAAAGCCAAAAGCAGATAAAATACTGAAAAATTGGGTGAAGCCGAGCCTATTAAATTAAGACATGCGAACGAAAAAGGATATAACAATGCAAAAAAGAATGATCCCGAAATGTCGGAAAACTTAACCTCTTTATGTTTAATTAAGAAAGTTATAAACAAAGCGACTACAAATAAAAATGTAATCGGGAGAAAAAAATTTTGAGCCTCTGAATAGCAGATAAATGGAATATATGCCGCATAAATCAATGAAATAAGAGATAAAACTTTATGCTTCCATATACCCGTTGATTTTAAAAGCTCAAAGACAGCAATCAAAGATATTATGTCTACAATAATCGTAAAAAATACTGTACCGTAAACCAAAAATGCAGCGGCAAGCAACACTAATCCTACTGTTGCAGAAATAATTCTTGTTTTCATTAGACACCTCCAAAGCGCCTATTTCGGCGAGAAAACTCATCAATAGCAGCATCTAAATCTTCGGGTTTAAAATCAGGCCAAAGAATATCTGAAAAAACAAGTTCTGCATATGCAGACTGCCAGAGGAGAAAATTAGAAATTCGCTCTTCTCCGCTTGGCCTTATAATTAAATCAACCTCAGAAAAATTCTCGGTATCCATATTAGCGGTAAGATTTTCTTCAGTTAAGGAAAGACCTTTTTCTAAAACTCTTTCAGCAGCTCTCAAAATTTCTTGTCTTCCGCCATAGTTTATAGCAATATTTAAAACCATACCGGTTGCATCTTTACTTAAATTTTCATTATATTCCATTAAATCCTGCAAATCTTTATCAAGAACACTTCTATCGCCTATAAATCGGGTTTTTATATTCTCATCGGCATAGTTAACAGCGTCTTTAAGATAGGATTTAAAAAGAGACATAATATATTTTACTTCTTTTTCCGGTCGGCGCCAATTTTCAGAGGAAAAAGCATATACCGTTAAGCATTTTACTCCGATTTTATTGGCATATCGCGTTATTTCTTTAAAGGTTACGGCTCCGGCTCTATGACCTGCAGAACGAGGAAGACCTCTAAGTTTTGCCCATCTGCCGTTTCCGTCCATAATAATTCCTATATGTTTAGGAATTATTCTCTCAGATTCGCCTAAAGACATTATTATATCTCCATAATTTCTTTTTCTTTTGCGGCGGAAATATCATCAACATTTTTGCAGAATTTATCAGTTAAATCCTGTGTCTTTTTCTCCATATTTTTAAGGTCATCTTCGGTTAATTCACCGTTTTTCTTAAGATTTTTAAAATTATCCAAAGCATCTCTTCTGATATTACGAATAGCAACTTTAGCCTCTTCCTGATATTTGGCAATGTTTTTTACAAGCTCTTTTCTTCTCTCCTCAGTTAAAGGCGGGAAAACTATTCTGATAGATTTTCCATCATTATTAGGATTGATTCCGATATCCGAAGCCTGAATAGCTTTCTCAATCGCTTTTAGAGTTGAGGCATCCCAAGGTTGGATATTAAGAATTCGCGCTTCTGCAACCGTTACAGCCGCCATCTGGTTAATCGGAGTAGGAACCCCGTAATACTCAACCACAATTTTATCTAAAACGGAAGGATTTGCGCGACCTGCGCGGATAGATGCCAACTCCAAACGGAGATTTGAAATAGTATTATTCATTTTTTCTTCATAAGGTTTTAACATAGGTAATTCTCCTTTTAATTATGTACAATTGTTCCGAAATCTTTTTCGGTTATAGCGCGAACAATGTTTGCAGGGTCTTTCATACTGAATACCATTATAGGAAGATCATTTTCTTTACAAAGAGCAGTTGCTGTTGTATCCATAACATGAAGGTCCTGATTTAAAACAGCGGCAAATGTAATATCGTTGTATCTAACAGCGTCATCATAAACATTTGGATCTTTATCATATACACCATCTGCCATTGTTGCTTTCATAAATATATCTGCATCAATTTCAGCAGCTCTTAATGCAGAAGCTGTATCAGTTGAGAAGAATGGGTTTCCTGTTCCGCAACCGAAAACAACAACCCTTCCCTTTTCAAGATGACGAACTGCCTTGTTTCTGATATAAGGCTCAGCAATCTGTTGCATTGCGATAGCAGTTTGAACGCGAACGGGAACACCTAAAGCTTCTAAGCCATCTGCCAAGGATAAAGCATTCATAACGGTTGCAAGCATTCCTATATGGTCAGCTCTGGTACGATCCATACTGCCGCTGCTTCTGCCGCGGAAAAAGTTTCCTCCGCCGACAACAACTGCAACTTCTACACCAAGGTCATGAACTTCCTTGATTGCTTTGCAAATACTCTCAACTATATTATAGTCTAATCCAAATTTTTTCTCACCAGCTAAGGCTTCTCCGGAAACCTTTAATAAAACACGCTTAAATTGAGCCTTCATATTAAACCTTCCTTATCTTTAATTTACTTTGTTTTTAAAGCATTTATAATCTTGGTTTTTATTCCCTCGGCATCAAGTCCAAATCGGGTAAGAAGCTCTTCTGCAGGACCTGAATATCCGAATGTATCATTAATTCCTACTCGGCAAAGCTTGGTAGGCACTTCCTCAGAAAGAACCTCGGAAACCGCAGAGCCAAGACCGCCGATTATATTATGCTCTTCAACCGTTACGATAAGTCCGGTCTTTTTAGCTGATTCGATTATGATTTCTCTGTCGATAGGCTTAATTGTATGAATGTTAACAACACGGGCGCTGATTCCCTCTTTTTCTAAAAGCTCAGCGGCTTTTAGGGAGCGACCTACAGGCAAGCCTGTTGCGATAATTGTAACATCAGTACCGTCGCGAAGGAGCACACCTTTTCCGATAGTAAATTCATAATCTTCATTATTTAAGTCTTCTACAGCTAAACGACCGAAACGAAGATACACAGGCCCTTTATATTCAGCAGCTGCTTTTACTGCCTGCATAGCTTCAATATCATCGCAAGGATTAACAATTACCATATTAGGAATAGAGCGCATTAACGCGATATCTTCCAAACACTGATGGGTTGCACCATCTTCACCTACGGAGATACCTGCATGAGTTGCTCCGATTTTAACATTTAATTTAGGATAGCAAACAGAGTTTCTGATCTGCTCAAAAGCTCTGCCCGCCGCGAACATTGCAAATGAACTTGCAAAAACAGTTGCTCCGCAGGTTGCAAGACCTGCTGCAACACCTATCATATTACCTTCAGCAATTCCGCAGTCGATAAATCTTTCGGGACAAGCCTTTTTAAAGGTTATTGTTTTCGTTGCTTCAGCAAGATCTGCGTCTAAAACAAAAAGCTTGTCATTTTCTTTAGAAAGTTCAGCTAAGGCTGCGCCATAGCTTTCTCTTGTAGCCCTTTTCATATTATTCTGCCTCCTTTGCCAAACGATCTTCTATTTCCTTAACAGCAATAGCGCATTGTTCTTCATTAGGCGCTTTTCCGTGCCAAGAAACTTGATTTTCCATAAAGGAAACACCTTTTCCTTTAATGCTTTCCATTATAATAGCGGTAGGCCTATTGGTTTCCTCATCAGCGGCTGTAAAAGCGGCGTCTATTTTATTAAAATCATGAGCATCATCTAATTTTATAACATTAAATCCAAAAGCCGCAAACTTTTCATCTAACGGCTCAGGAGAGTTTACCTCGGCTAAAGTTCCGTCGATTTGCATACCGTTATGGTCAACAATAACCCTTAAATTAGAAAGCTTTTTCTGTCCTGCAAACATAGCCGCTTCCCAAACCTGACCTTCTTCACACTCACCATCGCCAAGAATGGTATAAACCTTGTAATCTTTATTAAAAGCTTTTCCGAAATACGCCATACCGCAAGCAGCGGAAACACCCTGACCTAAAGAGCCTGTTGACATATCAACACCGGGAGTTCCCTTCATATCAGGATGTCCCTGAAGCATTGCGTCAACCTTTCTTAATTTTTCCAACTCTGATATATCAAAATATCCGCGGTTTGCTAATGTTGAATAAAGACCAGGGGCTGCATGGCCTTTTGAGAGAACAAATCTATCGCGATTTTCATCGGAAGCATTGTTAGGGTCGATATTCATCTTATAAAAATAGAGGTATGCGAGAACATCAGTAATCGAAAGAGAACCTCCCGGATGACCGGACTTTGCCGCATAAGTACTTTTAACAATTCCCAACCTTATTTTATCTGCTGTAGCAGTTAGGAATTTTAATTCTTTTTCATTCATATTATCCTCTCCTTCTGTTGACTGATAAATTTTCTAAAATATTCGGGTAAATCTGTTTCTAAATGTATCTTTTCTCCGCTTGTAGGGTGCTGAAACTCAATTTCTTTTGCATGCAGACATTGTCCCTCTAAAGCGGTTATAACCTTTTTAGGACCGTAAACAACATCTCCTGCCAAAGGATGTCCTATATGAGAAAAATGAACTCTTATTTGATGAGTTCTTCCTGTTTCAAGTTTTGCTTTTATTAAAGAAAATTTATCATATTCTGCTAAAACCTCATAATGGGTTATGGCATTTTTTGAGTTTTCTTTAGTTACAGCCATTTTTTTACGATCTTTCTTATCTCTGCCTATCGGAGCATCAATCGTTCCCGATTTTTCTTTAAGATGACCGTAACAAATAGCATAATAAACTCGCTTTACGGCATGAACTTTAATTTGCTCTGCTAAAGATACATGAGATATATTATTCTTAGCCGCAATAATAAGTCCGCTTGTATCTTTATCGATTCTATGAACAATTCCAGGGCGAAGATATCCGTTTATCCCTGACAAAGAGCCCTTACAATGGAATAATAAGGCATTAACAAGCGTTCCGGATTTGTTTCCGCTGGCAGGGTGAACAACCATTCCCTTTTTCTTGTTTACAACAATAACATCACTATCTTCATAAACAATATCAAGGGGTATGTCTTCGGGAGAAACATCTATTTCTTCGGGCTCGTCCTCAAAAAAAGAAATGGTTTCGCCCGATTTGACCTTATAATTCTTCCCTACCGTTTTTCCACCAACTGAAATACCGCCGTTTTCTGCAATTATCTGTATTCTTGAACGTGTAATGTTAGAAAGCTTTACAGATAAATAGCGGTCTATTCTTTCTCCTGAAAAATCTTCTTCAACAATAAATTCATATTCTTTCATGCTTTGCTTTCCTTATCGAAAAAGATAAGATAAACTACCAAGAAAACACCCCCGATAGTTACACACATATCGGCAAAGTTAAATATTGCAAAATCAATAACCTTTATATAGATAAAATCGGTTACATAACCTAATAAAATTCGGTCAATTAAGTTTCCAATTCCGCCCGCTAAAACAACAGAAACTGCATAAAGTGGAACTTTTTTCTTGATAAATCCGCCAAATATAAGAACAAGCCCCCCGATAAGCAAAATACTTGTTAATCCTATCAAGAGAAACTTATTATTTTGAAACATGCTGAAAGCAGCCCCCGTATTAACGCAATACCGAAAGACTAAAAGCTCTCCTATAATAGGAATTTCTTCTACGGGTTTTAAAAGATCGGTTGCAAGTATTTTTGTTATCTGGTCTATTCCTATAAGGCTGAGGATAACTAAAAACGCAACTATACGGTCTTTAAATTTTCTCATTGGTTCACCTATAAATTCAGAAATTTCGCCGGAAGCATAATTGTTTCCGGCGATATTTATCTTAGCCTACAATAATCTTCTTGCATCTTGCACAAAGATCAGGATGCTCAGAATCCGTTCCTACTGTAGAGCTATAAGTCCAACAGCGCAAGCATTTTCCGCCGTTTGCTTTCTTTACAGTTACGGATATAGGAAGTTCTGAGGATACATAACTTCCTTCTGCATCAGTATCTACTGAAAATGCAGAAGCAATAAAGATAGAAGTTAAATCTTTGGCATTATTATTCATAAACTCTGCCAAAGCGGCATCTTTTGTATGAATTATAATTTCAGATTCAAGTGAAGAACCGATAACCTTTTCGGAACGGGCGCTTTCAAGCGCTTTTTTAACTTCATCGTGAAGCTCATGTATTTTATTGAATTTTTCTATAAATGAAGCATCGACACTCATATTCTCAGCTTCGGGCATATCGCAAAGTAATACGCTTTCGATATTTTTGCATTCATCCGTTTTAGGCAGATACTGCCAGATTTCGTCTGCAGTAAAAGAGAGTATCGGAGCTAAAAGCTTATCAAGAGCTAAAAGGATTTTATAAATAGTAGTTTGGGCTGCTTTTCTGGTTTCGCTGTCAGCCGCTTCAACATAAAGGCGATCTTTAGCGATATCCAAATAGAAATTTGAAAGATCAACAACACAGAAATTATGGATAGTATGGAATACAACATGGAAATCCATAGCATCGTATGCCGCTTTCACCTTATCTATAACTTCGCCAAGACGAATAATTGCCCATTTATCCAAATCGGTAAGCTTATCATTGGAAACAAGGTCGTTTTCAGGATCAAAACCATTTAAGTTTCCTAAGATAAAACGAGCTGTATTTCTGATTTTTCTGTATGCTTCGGACAGCTGAGCAAGAATCTGTTTAGAAATTCTTACATCGGAATGGTAGTTGCTGGAAGCAACCCACAAACGAAGAATATCAGCGCCATACTGATTAACGATCTCTTCAGGAACAATTCCGTTTCCAAGAGATTTAGACATTTTTTTACCTTCACCGTCAACAACCCAACCGTGGGTACAAACGGCTTTATAAGGAGCCTTGCCTGTCCAAGCAACGCTTGTAAGAAGAGAAGATTGGAACCAACCTCTATACTGATCGTTTCCTTCTAAATAGAGATCTGCGGGCCATTTAAGGTCCTCTCTCTCCATCAAAACAGCGGCATGAGAAACACCTGAATCGAACCAACCATCCATTGTATCGGTTTCTTTGGTAAATTCCTTGCATCCGCATTCAGGACAAGTTGCGCCTTCGCTTATAAGCTCTTCGGCGGTATATTTCCACCAAGCATCGCTACCCTCTTTTCCAAAAATAGCGACAAGCTTATCAATAGAAGCATCAGTTAAATAATCTTTTCCGCAGTTTTTGCAGAAGAATATCGGGAAAGGAACACCCCAATTACGCTGACGGGAAATACACCAGTCGCTTCTATCACTTATCATTCCTGCTATTTTGTCTTCGCCCCACTCAGGAATCCATTCTATTTTGCGAACTTCTTCTATAGCTTGATTTTTAAAGGCATCAATAGAGCAGAACCATTGTTCTGTTGCTCTGAAGATTATCGGGTTTTTACATCTCCAACAATGAGGATACTGATGCTGAATCTTCTTTTCTGCAAATAAAACATTTAATTCTTTTAATTTTTCTAAGATAACAACATTAGCTTTATCAGTTGTTAGCCCTTCGAACTCCCCTGCTTCTTTTGTAAGAAGACCTTTATTGTCAACAGGAACAACTATTCCGATATCATCATAATGGTTGCAGACCTCAAAGTCGTCAACACCGAAACCAGGGGCAGTGTGAACACAACCTGTACCACTTTCTAAGGTTACATGGCTTCCAACAATAACCTTGGAAATACGGTCAATAAATGGATGAGCGCATTCACAATGCTCAAGCTCTACACCCTGAACCTTAGCAAGAATTTTATACTCAGAAATTTCAGCCGCTTCCATAACAGAAGAAATGAGTTCTTCAGCAATAACCAATATCTCCCCATTTACCTCTACAAAGGCATAGGTATAATCAGGACCTAAGCAAACTGCAAGGTTTCCCGGAAGAGTCCATGTTGTTGTTGTCCAGATAACGAAATTAACCTTGGAAGCATCAATCCCAAGATTTTTGATAGCTCCGTTATCTTTTGAAAGCGGGAATTTAACATATATAGAATCGCAAGGAATATCCGCATAATCAATTTCTGCTTCTGCTAAAGCTGTTTCACATTTAGGACACCAATAAACAGGCTTTAATCCTTTATAGATATACCCCTTTTTATACATATCTCCGAATATACGAATTTCTTTTGCTTCGAATTCTGGCTTTAATGTAAGATAGGGATCTTTATAATCGCCTAAAACTCCTAAACGCTTGAACTGCTTTTTCTGTCCGTCAATATAAAGATGCGCAAAATCGTTACAAACACGGCGAATTTCCAAAGGAGTCATATTCTCTTTGTTTGTATTCATCTTCTTCATAGCTTTAAGCTCGATAGGAAGACCATGGGTATCCCAACCGGGGACAAAGGGTGAATTAAACCCATTCATATTTTTATATTTAACGATAAAGTCTTTTAAAACCTTATTCATTGCTGTTCCGAGATGGATATCACCGTTTGCAAAAGGAGGTCCATCGTGAAGAATATAGGTAGGTTTATTCTTATTCTTCTCTATAATTTTCTCATAAAGAGAACCTTCTTCCCAATTCTTTAAAAATTCGGGTTCCTTTTGCGGCAAACCTGCACGCATCGGAAAATCAGTTAAAGGTAGGTTTAATGTGCTATTATAATCTATTGCCATAAGTATCGTTGAAACTCCTCAAAATTTATTTATCCGAAACCGTAAAATCTTCTCCAAAGCGAATATCGCCAAATAAAGAAGGTTGTTCGTCGTCATTATTATTATCATCTTCTGTATATTCTTTTTCCGAAATTTCCTCAATAATAGTAGGCTCGATAATTTCAGATGAAAATTCTATTATATCTTCTTTAATATCTGTTTTTTCTATAGTTTCCTTTTCAGGCTCACAAACTACTACAGTTTCCTCTGCAATTTCTTCTACAACCTCTGTTACAATTTCCTCTTCCGCCTCTTCGTCTTCAAACTCGGGCAAGGCTGTTATAAGGTCAAGATGATGCTTATAGAGGTCAAGCAAATTCGCTTTAAAGGAAGTAACTTCTTTTTGAATACGAAGAAGATTCTTTCTCTCCTTATCCATATCGCGATTAATTTCGCGCTCAGCTGCATCTCGCTTTTTAGCTGCATCTTTATCAATCTGAGCAGATTGAGCTTTAGCATTTTCTAAAATTTCATCGGCCTTTGCTTTTGCCTCTTTAACAAGAGAATCGGAAAGACGTTGAGCCGCTAAAAGGGTTGTTTTTAAGCTTTCTTCCTGTTCGCGATAACTCTCAATTCCTTCTGCGAGAACAACAATTTTTTCTTCGAGGTCAGCCTTTTCTTCTTCTAGCTGCTCGAAAGCCTTTGCTACTTCTGCTAAAAACTGATCTACATCTTCAGCTTTATAACCGAAAACAGCGGTTTTCTCAAATTTTGCCTCACGGATTGCATCTGCATTAATCATAAACATTGCTCCCCACTTATATAAATTTAAAAATTTTTAACTTAATTTTGTCGCGTCGGGTTCTTTCTGAAAGATCGGTTATTTCAAACTTTCCAAATCCTCTGACGCTGATTTTTGAATTCTCTTTTATTTTTTTAGAGCTATTTTTCTCAATAGCTCCGTTTACAAAAACTAAAGATGATGAAATAAGCTCTTCTGCTTTATTTCTGCTGCAATTTGTTACCGCCGATATTATACAATCCAATCGCTCTGACGATATAACATATTGCTCTGAAACTTTTTTGGGCGAATAATCCATCATAGGTTCGGCTTCTGAGATTAATATCTTGCTCCTGCCTACATATTCAAGCTCGTTTTTTATAACCACCGCGGCAGCCGTTGTACAAAAAATATAGGCCTGTTCATCTATCAAACAAATATCACCTATTGTACTGCGCGCAATATTTAAATTCATTAAAGCTCCGAGAATATTCCTATGATTAAGATAATCCTTATTTGAAAACTGAAGCTTTAAAATTTCGAATGGAAAATTATTCGGAGTATCATCTGAAAAGACAGCTAACATCTTCCTTGACGCTTGTTCATATCCACCGAATAAAATATAATTTTCAAAACAAATACTTTTGAAAAATTCTATTACAACCGAACATTCAAATTCATCAAGAAAATCGGTAAATTTTACATAATCATTTTCTGAATAACTATCCTCTACATAGTCCTCTAAGCGCGAACGCAAAAGATTATTCTTATCTATCATTAATAAAACATTCCGTTATTTTCAAGCTCGCCGAGAATATCTCCCATAAAATCTACATTATAAGGAGTTATAATAAATGTACTATTTGCAACGCGCTTTATCTGACCGTTGTTAGCGTATGCAACACCGCTTAAAAAGTCAATAAGGCGTCTGGAAACATCTTTATTTGTAGATTCCAAATTTAAAACAACTGTACGCTTGGATAAAAGATGATCTGCTACTGTACTTGCATCATCAAATCTTTCGGGTTTTACCAAAACAACCTGCAACTGAGCTGTTGCATGAATATTTACAACACGGTTTTTTCCCTCAGACTCCTCTTTATATTCTTTTTTACTGCGACCGATAACTTCGGTTTCTTCGAGAACTTCATTTGTTTCAAATTCTTCATCATCAGCGGATTTCATCAAATTTTTAATGGTATCAAACATTGACATTTATATAGCTCCTCCCTAAAAAAACATCTCTTATTATTATGCGACAAAAAGTCGTTATTGTCAACCTATCCCGATTAATTTATGTGTTTTCCGTTATAAAGGTCTTTACCCTCAACAACAACCTCATCATAAAGGCGAACATATGAATTATCCGAAGAAACTTTTGTTATGAGATACTCATCTGTTTCATATAAAACATTCAGTTTTTTGAATTTTATCTGATTCCCGAGTTTTATATAAACTCCGCGTTCTCCATCAAGTATTCTTTCGGCGCTTTTTGCTATTTTAAGACCGCTGAAATTATTAAATATTACATCTGCCTGATAGTATCTTGCAGAGGAAATATATTCCGACATTATATCACAGGATAAAACTATAACTGCATTTTCTTCTGTAGAATCATAAATAATTTCATATACTGTCATTTCGGTACTATCGTCGCCGTTAAAAGAAAACTTTACTTTTATATTTTCTCCTATGTTCAAGCGTTCTGCCGATGCCGATGTTACAGGAAAAGCATAATACCAAGTATAATCAGTTATTATTTTTCCGAGATATTTATTCTTTTCCTCACCGTTGACTTCACCTGTTACTAATGAATATAGGTCTTCATAGCTTTTATCTGTAAAATTCGAACAAGAAAGCATATTCTCTAATCCGTCAGTTCCGGAAACAAAATATCCAGAATAAGGAGAATAAATCTTTTTAGGAGCGTATTTAATTTGATTTCTGAGAGAAGCAATCTCTCTTTCTATTTCTGCAATACGCGAATTGTAACCACTATCTATTCCTAAAGAAATTCTTCTTCGGTTTAAATATATAAGTAAGTTATCCTTTTCGGTTGATAAGTCGCTCAAATTACCGGTTACGGACATATCATATATATTTCCAAAATATTCGCCTATCTGCTTTGATACAAGGTCAACATCATAAGATGCCAAAGCTCCTGCATCCTGAGATTCTGTTAAAACGCTTTTTTGAGCAGTAAGATAATTTATTTTCATCTGCAAATCAGAATCCGCGCTGTTCTGGAAAACTTCCGCAACCTCGTAATAATTGGAAACCTTGCTTCCGTCGTTTAAAAGATAATGAACATTACCACTATATGGTGTGTTAATTATTTGCTCTTCACGGACAAAAACACCGTTTACTCTCATGCTATCCGAAACCTCAAAGGAGAGCGCAACTTCCGTTTCATACGCATAGCTGAAATATTGAAAAAGCTGAAAAGCAATATAGCCAATTAAAGCAAAAGAAGCTATTAATAACACTTTTTTATTCTTCAAAGCTAAAATCTCTCCTTTATTTTAGTTAAACAAAAATCTGCCATTTCCTGAGGCGAAGAAAAATCTTCTTTATAAAGTTTTACGCTTTCTTTTATTCTTGAAAACCAAGAAATCTGACGCTTAGCATAATTCCTTGTTCCTTTTTTTATCTTAGAAACAATCTCTTCTAATGGTTCATTGGAAGAAAATTCTTTAAGACCTATTGCCGCAAGAGCAGTTTTTGAGGGGGATTTTTCAAGAGCGGTTTTTGCCTCTTTCTCCATCCCCGCTTCTATCATTTTATCAACACGAAGCTCTATATCGCTATAAAGGCTTTCTCGGTTTCTTTTATTTAAGAAAAAAACAATCGAATCATATTGGGACTCATTTTCTGCCGCTTTCCTTCGATATTCAGAAAAGGTTGTCCCTGTTATCTCCATAATTTCCAAAGCTCTTATAATTCTGACCTTGTTGTTGGGATGAATCCATACTGCGGCTTCGGGATCTTTTTCAGAAAGAATACTATATAGTTTTTCTGTTCCTTCTTTTTCAGTTATAGCTTCAAGCCTCGCACGAACTTCGGCACTATTAGAATTAACAGAAAAGTCGATTCCATCTATAAGAGAGCTTATATAAAGCCCTGTTCCACCGCAAATAATCGGAATTTTTCCTTTTTCCGAAATCTCAGAAATAGCTTTTTCAGCATCTCTTATAAAATCACTCACCGAATATTCTTCGGATAAATCTTTAAAACCGATCAAATGATGAGGTATTCCCTCTTTTTCCTTTTCATTCGGAGCAGCAGATAATACTTCTATTCCTTTATAAATCTGAATTGAATCTGCTGATATTATTTCTGTATTAATTTTTTTAGCAAGTTCTATCGACAATCCGGTTTTACCAGATGCAGTAGGACCGCAAACTATTATCAAAGGTGTTTTTTTCATTCTTAAATCCTGAAAAATTTCTTTTCAATTTCCCTTTTTGATATTTTAACTATAACAGGTCTGCCATGAGGACAATACCGTGTTTCTGAACGCAATATCTCTTCTGCAAAACTTCTGAGTTCTATATCGGTAGAGCGGTCATGAGCCTTGATAGCGCTTCGACAAGCTATTGAATGAAGCAAATCGTCATAGAAATCAGAATCGGATTTTTTAGAACTTCTCATTACTTTGTTCAAAATTTCTAAGAATGCTGTTGTAATCTGATCGATAGGAATATTAACAGGGGCTTCCCTGATAATAACAACATTGGGGCCGAAATTTTCAGCTGTAAAGCCAAGGTTGTCAAAACAAGCAACCTCATTTTCAAAAGCATCCATTTCATCTGCACCTAATGTTACCTTTAATGGAGATAAAAGGAGTTGCTTGTTTTCTGAGGGAGTATTTCTCTTTAGATCCTCATATATCATTCGCTCATGAGCAGCATGTTTATCAATTAAAACTAAATCCTCGCCATACTGACCTAAAATATATGTTCCAAACAATTCGCCTAAATAAATAAAAACATTCTCGTTATTTTTAGGCTCAGCTATTACAGGAACTTCTGTTATAGGAGCTTTCTCCGGTTTCTCAGATTTATTTTCCTTATATAGCTCTCCAAAGCTGGTTAAAAGCGATTGGAAAGATTCCTCTGAAATTTTAGTTTCAATTTGCTCTTTTTTCTCTTCATTAAATATTTTAATTTCTTCATATGATGGACTCTTAACAATGCAAATCTGAGAATCCGCTTCCAAAGGCTCAAATACTCTTCTTTCGGTAAGTTCGAAAGAAATAGGATTTTCAGGGATTATAACCTTAGCTGAGGGCGTAACGGGGATTTCGGCAGCAGCTAAAATAGCTTCTTTAGCCGCGCGGTAAACGACCTCAAAGGCTCGTTTTTCATCAGCGAAGCGCACCTCTGTTTTTGCAGGATGAACATTAACATCAACTAAATCAAAAGGCATCTCTAAAAATAGAACACAAGACGGGAATTTCCCAATCATAATTGCCCCTTTGTAAGCCTCTTCTATTGCGGCATATAATGTTTTCGACTTTACATATCTGCCGTTAACAAAAAACATCTGCATATTTCTGTTTGAACGGGCAGCGGTTGGCTTTGAAATAAGTCCAGAAACCGAAAATCCTTGAACAGAATATGAAGCATTTATAAGAGCATCAGAAAAAGCGGCACCATATATCGCGTGTACCGCGGAAATAAGTTTTCCATCACCAGGGGTTGAAATAACGGTATCTCCGTCTTTAATAAATCTGAAAGAAACGTCGGGATGGCTTAAAAACACCTTTTCACAAATAGTTTGAATATAAGAGCCCTCTGTTCCGTCTTTTTTCAAAAACTTCATTCTTGCAGGGGTATTGAAAAAGAGATCTTTAACTACAACGGTTGTCCCCTTAGGGCTTCCCGCTTCACCGAAATATATTCTCTTTTCGCCTTCCTGCTCTAAGCGAAATCCTATCTCTTCATTTTGTTCGCAAGATAGAATTTGAAGCTTGGAAACTGCGCATATAGAAGCTAAAGCTTCTCCTCTGAATCCCAAAGTACCAATAGAATTAAGATCCTCTTCTGTACTTATCTTGCTTGTTGCATGGCGAAGTATCGCTTTAGGCAAATCTTCGCCCGCGATACCGCAGCCGTTATCCGAAACGCGAATATAGGTTTTTCCGCCGTTTTTTATCTCAACAGTAATGGCGGTTGCACCGGAATCAAGCGCATTTTCAAGCAGTTCTTTAACAACCGAAGCGGGTCTTTCAACAACCTCTCCGGCAGCTATTAATTCTGCGGTTTTTTGGTCTAATATATTAATTCCGGGCATATTCTCACCTCTACTCTGCTAATTTTTTAAGCTCAAACAAGATGTTTAACGCCTCAATCGGCGAAATAGTATCAATAGATAAATCTTGTAGTTTTTTTACAACACCTTCGTAGGCTGGGAGTTCGAATTTTGTTTGCAAAAATTCAGGCTCTTCCCCGCTATATGAAGAATCTTGAGGTAATGGCTGTTTTCCGCTTTCAAGCTTTTCTAAAATCTCATAAGCACGGGCAATAACCTTTGGCGGTAAATCAGCAAGCTTTGCAACTTCTATACCATAGCTCTGGTCTGCATGGCCTTTTATAATTTTTCTTAGGAAAATAATTCCCTCTTTTTGCTTTTTAACTGCAACATTATAGTTTTTAATTGCTGAAATTTCGTTTTCTAAAACAGCAAGCTCGTGATAATGGGTTGCGAACATACATTTCGCCCCAAGCTTGTCCTTATCAGCGATATATTCAAGAGCCGAACGAGCAATGCTCATTCCGTCATATGTAGAAGTTCCTCTTCCGATTTCATCTAAAATCAAAAGACTGTTTTTTGTTGCATTTTTTAAAATATCGCTGAGCTCGGTCATTTCAACCATGAAGGTAGATTGACCTGCTGAAAGGTCGTCAGACGCACCGACGCGCGTAAAAATAGCATCGGTAACAGCTATATCTGCACTTGTCGCAGGAACAAAGCTTCCGATATGCGCCATTAACACTATAAGCGCGGTTTGGCGCATATAGGTCGATTTACCTGCCATATTAGGACCGGTTATAACCGCAACACGATCATTTTTATCAAGATATGTGTCATTAGGGATAAATAACCCTCCGCCCGAGAGTCTTTCAACAACGGGATGGCGACCGTCCTTAATATTGATAACTCCGTTTAAATTGATCGTAGGACAAACATAGTTGTTTTTCTTCGCTGTATTTGCCATTGAACAGAAAACATCTAAACGGGAAAGCGCAGAAGCAGTTTTTTGAATTCGCTCAAGTTCGGTTGCTATCCTATCGCGAACGCCGTTATAAAGCTCAGCTTCAAGAGCTGATACCTTATCGGTTGCATCTAGGATTTTGTTTTCTATTTCTTTAAGCTCGCTGTTGATATATCTTTCAGCGCCCGTTAAGGTTTGTTTGCGGATATAATCTTCAGGAACTAAATTTTTATAAGAATTTGTAACCTCTATGTAATAACCAAAAATGCGATTATAGCCTGTTCTTAAATTTTTAATCCCCGTTCTTTCTTTTTCTCTTTCCTCAACACGGGTTAAATGATCATGAACATTCTGCAATATATCTCTGAAATCATCAAGAACGGCATTGTAGCCTTTCCTTATAACATTTCCATCTTTTAATAATGCAGACGGTTCAGGATCAATAGCTGTATCTATAAGCTTAGCAACATCTTCCAAGCAATCTATTTCATTATAGATATCGTTAAGATATCTGCATTTAAAGCCTTCGCAAAGTGCTTTAATTTCAGGGAGAATGTTTAATGTATCAAAAAGGGAACGAAGCTCTCTCGGACCTATTGTTTTGCAAACAACACGTGTCATAATTCGCTCTAAGTCGTAAACTGTTTTTAATGCCTCGCGAATTTTTTCGCATGCAATACTGTCGTTATACAATTCCTCAACAGCATTAAGTCTTTTGGTTATAACAGCCGAGTTTATAAGAGGCTTTTCTATGTAGTTTCTTAAAAGCCTTCTTCCCATCGAGGTTTTGGTTTCATCTAATACCCAGAATAAACTTCCCTTTTTCTGAGCAGTTCTCATAGTTTCGGTAAGCTCTAAATTAGCCCTTGCAACTATATCTAAAAGCATAAACTGGTCATCATTATAAAAATTTATATCTTTCAGTCTTTCAATAGCGCTTTTTTGAGTTTTTTCAAGATACCAAAACAAAGCGCCTACTGACAAAACCGCTGAATCATTATTTTTAAATCCTAATGCCAAAAGCGGCTTTTTTAAAACCTCTTCTACCCTTGCGGTCATATTCTCAAGAGAATATAACTCATCTTCAACAACATCAACGGCGCATTTTAGCTTATCTTTTATGTAAGTGTATAGCCCTTTACAGCTCGAAATCTTATTATTTATAAGAATTTCTGTTGGTGTAAATTTAGAAAGCTCGCAGATAACATTTGCCATACTGCTTTCATAAGAAAGCTCTGTTACTGCGAGTTCTCCTGTTGAAATATCTGCAAAGCAAAGTCCGACCTTATCGGAGTTTAAGAAAACAGAGCAGATATAATTGTTTTTAGATTCATCGAGCATACTTCCTTCAATAACAGTTCCTGGAGTTATAACTCGAACAATTTCTCTTTTTACAATATCCTTAGCGGTTTTCGGATCCTCTACCTGCTCACAGATAGCAACCTTATAGCCTTTTTTTATAAGCTTTGCTACATAAGATTCGTAGCTATGGTAAGGAACGCCGCACATAGGCGCCTTTTCTTTGAGTCCGCATGCGCGGCCTGTTAAGGTAAGCTCTAATTCTGCTGAAACAGTTTTAGCGTCCTCAAAGAACATTTCATAAAAATCGCCCAAACGGAAAAAGAGGATACAGTCTTTGTTCTGCTCCTTGATTTCCAAATATTGACGCATCATTTTTGAAAGCTGTTCCAATTTTTGTACCTCTTAATCCCCTTAAAATCTCTTAATGACAACCGCCGCAGCTACCGCAATCGCCTGAACATGCCGATTCGACATCATATGTGTTCGGATCTTCACCGTTAAACGAAGCCGCAAGTAAAGCATAAACCTTGTTAAGAAGCTGATCTGCTTCATTTTTGGCCTTATTAAAATTAACCATTTCTTCGCTTTCGGTAATTTCGGAATATAAAGCCTGCAAATCTTCATTCAATTTTTTAAGGCGATCTTCATCTCTTTCAGGCTTCATTATCTCATTATCGATATCAAGCCTTAGAAGATTAAATTTTGCGATTTTTTCCTGAAGCTCAGCGTTATTATCGCTCTTCGCTCTCGCCTCAGTTAAATTCTTATAAATCTCATCATTTTGAATAAGAACACCGAGTTCTCTTGCCTTAGCTAAAATATCTATGACAAACACTTCCTTTAAACAATATTTCAAATTATATTATATACCAAATCGACCTATCATTCAAGTAAAAAAAGAAAAATATCTTTAGTAACGCTCTAAGAAATTATGCTCTTTTCCATTTGTTTTATATCTTGGAAAAGTATCTAAACAAACAGCGTGGATACTGTTGAAAATATTTCTGTCTATGTCAGGATTTATCTGTTTTAAATTCTTTATTATTTCCTTTACTTCTTTGCGTTTTGAGCCGGTTTCCATAGTTTCGTCTTTTTCGGAAACTGAGCAGGCGCATCTTATAAACCGAAGATCGTTATAGTTAGCCCAAGAAATTATAGCGTCTTCATGGATACAATAAAGCGGACGGATAAGCTCCATCCCCTCAAAATTAGTGCTATGAAGCTTTGGCATCATACCTTGAAGCTGAGAGCCATAAAACATACCGAGAAGAGTTGTTTCAATAACATCATCGAAATGATGTCCGAGCGCTATTTTATTACACCCTAATTTTTTAGCTTCGCTATATAAATAACCTCTTCTCATTCTCGCGCAAAGATAGCAAGGAGATTCGGTTATTTTATCGGTAACAGAGAAAATATCGCTTTCGAAGATATGAGCATCTATTTGCAGAATTTCTGCATTTTCTTTAATTTTTTTAAGATTTAATTCATTATAACCGGGATTCATAACAATAAAACACATTTCAAAAGGAACTTCGCTATATTTATGCAAAAGCTTAAAAAGGAGAGCCATAAGCATTGAATCCTTACCGCCTGAAATGCAAACGGCGATTTTATCTCCCTCATTTATAAGCTCATAATCTTTTACAGCTTTAACAAAGCAATTCCATATTTCTTTTCTGTATTTTTTCGTTATGCTTCGCTCAATAAGCGCATATCTATCGAGTTCTCTTGCCATAATTTTTCCTCCCGATTTTAACTTTATACATTATAACATTTAAGCGGTTAAAAAACAAGAAAAAGCGAGGTTTTCCCCGCTTTTTTCTATTTAAAGCAACTGCCGCATTTGCTATAACCTGCAGATAATAAATTATCTATATTTTCCGTTGTTTCTTGTTTGTTGCTATCAGCTATTTTTGAAACAGAGGAACAAGAAGGTTTATGTATTTTTTTGCTATTTGTATTTAAAACATATTTCTCATTATCATTCATTTGAGAAGAGTTTTCATTATTAATCTCACCAAGAGAGCTTTCGCCCGTTTTATAATCAATATTTACGCCCGGCTGAACATTATAGCAATAAACATTAAAGCTTATTCCTTCGCCATTATCCTCAACCGAATATCCTTCCATTTGAACACCGCTCGCAAGAAGATTATCTCCTTCAAATATCGGAGTTACTCTATACATTACATGGTTTTCGGTTTCCTTTATGTAGTCGGCAACCATATTTTCAAAAGGAAGCATTCCCTCTATATTTAAATATCTTGTTCCGGTTATCAAATTCTGATCATTCGCATTCTCACCTGTAAGCTGAAAGCCTATCAGATGGCAACGGTTATAAAGATATTTCCCATCAACGAAATCATATTTAACAGTATGCCAACCTGTTGGCTTTACCTGACCTATGCTTCCCCTATCCTCTGTCGGCATAAGCTCTTTTCCTATACAAGCTATCGTTAAACTGCATCTACCTAAATTATCAAGCTCATAATACTTTTCATAAGCTTTAGTTGTTATCTCATCTTCTGTAAAAGAAGGCTTATTGGAATTTATAATCACATAGGCATTCCCTGAATAATCGGGAATTTCAGATAAAGATACTTCGTTTTCAAAAGAGGAAGAATTGTTATTTTCGGGGGCTACAGAAGGAGCGCAGGCAGAAAACAAAAACAATATAGCTAAAGACAGAGAAATCAGCACTTTTAATGTTTTTCTTTTCATAATAAAACTTCCTTAAGCTTCTTTCTGCTGTTTTGCGAGGCGGGCAATTTCTCTTGCGCTTACCTTTTCTTCGGGCTTTATCTCGCCTGCCTTCATAAGAGCTATTTTTGTTAAGTATGGGCCTACTAATTCATATATAAGAACTGAGAACAAGGTAATATTGGCAACTACTAAGCCTTCTGCGCCTAAGGTTTCGGCTTTTATTGCCATTCCGAGAGCTACACCTGCCTGAGGAAGAAGTGTAATGCCCAAATACTTTACAATATTTTTATCGCACTTAACAGCACTTGCGCTAACTCTTGCACCGAAATATTTACCTAATGAACGAACTATTATATATACTAATCCTATAAACACGATTATCGGATCTTTGAAAACAGAAAGCTCAAGCTCTGCGCCGCTTAAAACGAAGAATAAAATAAATATCGGCGCTGTCCAACGATCTATTCTATCCATAAGCTCTTCGGAAAAATCGCAAACATTGCAGAAAACAGTTCCAAGCATCATACATACAAGCAAGGAAGAAAATGCAATATGTACAGATCCTATCTTAAATTCGAGCATCGATAAAGCGACCGTTAAAAGAACAAAGGTTACCGACATTGAAAGGCGCATTGAGCGTGAATGGAAAAACTTCTCGAAAAAGCTGAATAGAAATCCCATAACAAGACCTAATGTTAAGGATAATATTACTTCTAAAACAGGCTCTAAAATAACCGAAATTATATCAATATGGCCTGAAATCAAAGCTTTTGCTATACCAAAAGAAATTGCGAACAATATAAGACCTACGGCATCATCAAGCGCTACTATCGGAAGAAGTATATCAGTAAGAGGTCCTTTTGATTTATACTGACGAACAACCATTAAGGTTGCCGCAGGAGCTGTTGCCGATGCTACTGCTCCAAGAATTATAGCAGAGGACAAAGGAAGCTTATCGGGAATTAAAAAATGAAGTCCTATAAGCGCCGCATCTACTAAAATTGTCGCAGCTACCGCTTGAATTATACCGATAACTGTTGCCTGCTTACCTATTTTTTTAAGCTGAGAAAGTCTGAACTCATTACCGATAGAAAAGGCAATAAATCCTAACGCTATATCCGAAAGCAAACCATAGGATTTTATATCTTCCATATTTATAAATCCTAGCCCTGAAACATTAAATGCGCCTAATAGGTAAGGACCGATTAAAATTCCTGCTATCAAATAAGCGGTTACCGCCGGTAATTTAAGCTTTTTCGCTAAACGCGAGAGCATAAGTCCCGCAAATAAAGCAATCGATAAACTTAATAAAATTTGCATAATTACTGCCCCTTTTTTTACTATGTATTATAAAAATTTATTCGCCTGAAACTACATAATGTGTTATTCCATTACTATCCAAGTAAACCATTTGATCACCGTAGGTTGAGTAAAAATAAAATAAATCATCATTTGATATGATTACCTTGTAAAAACACACTCGCCACATTGAAGTTTCTTTATCATAATGAATTTGTATTTGATTATAATCTATCTTACATTCATTATCAGCAAGCTGTATCGCTTGTTTTGCATTTTCAATTTGTGTTTTTTCAGTGTTTTTAAATCCGCTTGTCTTTATACCTGGGATATCTGATTGATAATTTTTAGTAGCTTCGATATATGAAAAATCCCCCACTTCTATTTCATCTTCACCATCAATATCATAGAATGTTGAATTAAACATCAAGCTATCATTATCAACCCAAGCTGCTTTCATTTCCTCAAAATCACCAAACTCACCTACATAGACAAGTGTCGGTATTTTAGCAAAACGGAATATAAACAAATCTATGGCAGCGTTATTTTCATAAACCTTTATTGCAGTACTCCCGCCTAAAGCTCCATCATTATATTCTATAAATTCAGCCCTATATTCCCCGCTTTGTGAATATAAGGTTTCTTTAATAACGGTTTCTCCTAATTTAGCAAACAACAACATAAATGTAGAAGGAATAAGCG